>CALXSX010000089.1 GCA_944391265.1 uncultured Clostridia bacterium
GAAGAGAAGTTTGTGTGAATATTCACCTCGCAGGCAAGCACAAGCTCCGGTACATCAAGACCATAGCAGGCGCGGCAAAGCTCGTCAAATCTCCGTTTTCTCCTGTCGAGAAAATTGTCTGTCCCGCTCTCTTCTCTTGGGTAATAATGCGGCGTCAGCAGGATTACGTCTGTCCCTGAATCGTAAGCTTGTCTGAGCATGGCTATTGATGTTTCAATGTCCTTTGCACCATCGTCTATCCTGAAAAGCACATGGCTGTGAAAATCTATCATTTTAATCTCCGTTCCCCCTCCGCAAGCGCGGCGGCTCAAGTCTGCAAAATCAAATGCGCATACCTGTTATGCAAAAATTAAATATCAAAATTATATTTTTTTGTAAACATCGGCTTTGACCGGCGTCTCACCGGTCTTTTGAAAATATCGTATTTATATTCGGGGCAAACATCGCCTTGTATCCTGCGGTATTCGCTGCGCTTTGTGCAGTAAATATGGTCCCTGTTTCCCTTTGCCGGTTCTGAAAAAAAGCAGTAGCCGCAAACGTGTTCTATTTTATCTGAATACAAGACAAACCACTCCGTTTTATTTCAATTATTTCTGTTAATTATACCACAAAAAAATACAGCAAGTCAATATAAATTGCAGTTAATAGGTAAACTTTTTAATATTCCATGTATTAAAATGTAAAACTTAGTTATATTTATGCTTGATTTTTGTTTGAAAATATTATATAATATTACGGTGATTGAAATATCTATGGAGGATAGGATATGACTAATACATACGAGAGTCCGCTTAATTCGAGATATGCTTCAGAGGAAATGCAGTACATATTTTCTCCGGACAAAAAGTTTTCAACTTGGAGGAAGCTGTGGATAGCTCTTGCCGAAAGTGAAATGGAGCTTGGTCTTCCCATCACACAAGAGCAGATTGACGAAATGAAGCAGCACATCTACGACATAAATTATGATGACGCGAAAAAGCGTGAAAAAGAGGTTCGGCATGACGTTATGAGCCACGTTTACGCTTACGGGCTGCAGTGTCCGAAGGCAAAGCCGATAATCCACCTTGGTGCAACAAGCTGTTATGTAGGCGACAACACCGACATAATTATCATGACTGAGGGTATGCAGCTGATAAAGAAAAAGCTCGTAAACCTCATTGCTCATCTTTCAAACTTTGCATCGAAGTACAAGTCGCTGCCAACGCTGGCATTCACTCATTTTCAGCCGGCACAACCTACAACCGTAGGAAAAAGGGCGACTCTTTGGCTTATGGAGCTTTTGATGGATCTTGACGAGCTCGAACACAGACTCGACAAAACAATGCTTCTTGGCTGCAAGGGCACAACGGGAACGCAGGCAAGCTTCCTTGAGCTCTTTGAAGGCGACCATGAAAAGTGCAAGGAGCTTGACAGAAAGATAGCAGAGAAAATGGGATACAGGAAATGTTTCCCCGTAAGCGGTCAGACGTATCCGAGAAAACTTGACACGCTCATGCTGAACGTGCTCGCAAGCATTGCACAAAGCGCTTATAAATTTTCAAACGTCGTAAGGCTTCTTCAGCATCTCTAGCAGATTGAAGAGCCGTTTGAAAAATCGCAGATAGGCTCATCGGCGATGGCGTACAAGAGAAATCCTATGCGCAGCGAACGAATAGGCTCGCTTGCAAGATACGTTATAGTCAGCACCCTGAACCCGGCGATTACGGCGTCCACACAGTGGTTTGAGCGCACGCTTGACGATTCGGCAAACAAGAGAATCAGTATTCCGGAAGCGTTCCTTGCAACCGATGCAATACTTAATCTTTACATAAATGTAGTTGATGGGCTTGTGGTTTATGACAAGGTTATCAGAAAGCAGTTCATGGAGGAAATACCGTTTATGGCGACGGAGAACATAATGATGGACGCCGTAAAACGCGGAGGAGACCGTCAGGAGCTTCACGAGCTCATACGCAGATACTCCATGGAGGCAGGAAGAAATGTCAAGGCGGAGGGTAAAAAGAACAATCTGCCTGAGCTGATAGCCTCAGACAAATCGTTCGGCCTTACACTCGATGAAATAAATGCGATAATGCAGCCGGAAAACTTTGTCGGCAGAGCGCCGCAGCAAACGGAGGATTTCATTTCCGAGTACATTGCGCCTGTGCTTGAGAAGTACAAGGACCTTCTTGGAGTTACAGTTGAAATAAATGTTTAATAAATAAAAAAGGTTGTGATCAGACAATGGTAAAAGCTATAGTCGGCGCCAACTGGGGCGACGAAGGAAAAGGTAAGATAACGGATATGCTCGCTGAAAAATCTGATATAGTTATAAGGTTTCAGGGCGGAGCCAATGCGGGACACACTATTATAAACGACTACGGAAAATTTGCTCTCCATCTTCTGCCGTCCGGCTCGTTCAATAAAAACGTTGTAAACATAATCGGAAACGGCGTCGCGCTGGACATACCGGAACTTATAAGCGAGATAAACGACGTTGTTGGAAAGGGAGTGCCAAAGCCAAACATACTCATTTCAGAGCGTGCACAGATTTTGATGCCCTATCATAAACTGTTTGATACATACGAGGAGGAGCGTCTTTCCGACCGCCAGTTCGGCTCGACAAAATCCGGAATAGCTCCGTTTTTCTCGGATAAATTTGCAAAGATAGGCTTTCAGGTATGGGAGCTCTTTGACGAAGAATATCTAAAAGATAAACTGAAGGGTATAGTTGAAGTAAAAAATCTCATTCTTGAGCACGTATACCACAAGCCTCTCCTAAATGAAAACGAGCTTTTTGAAACACTGATAGGATACGGAAAACTTATAAAGCCTTACGTTATCAATTCGGTCGTATATATGAACGAAGCTGTAAAAAGCGGCAAGGAGATTCTTCTCGAAGGTCAGCTCGGTTCACTTAAGGACCCTGATTTCGGAATATATCCGTTCACAACATCGTCATCTACCGTAGCAGGCTACGGCTCGGTAGGAGCCTGCGTGCCGCCGTATGAAATCAAGGAAATCATAACCGTTGTAAAGGCGTATTCGTCAGCCGTTGGCGCCGGTGCATTTGTAAGCGAAATATTCGGTGACGAAGCGGATGAGCTGAGGCGCAGAGGCGGTGACGGCGGCGAGTACGGAGCAACGACAGGCCGTCCGAGAAGAATGGGCTGGTTCGACTGCGTAGCTACGAGATACGGATGCATGGTTCAGGGTGCAACTCAGGTTGCTTTCACAGTACTTGACGTTCTTGGATACCTAAAGGAAATACCGGTATGCGTCGGCTATGAAATTGACGGCAAGGTAACAAAGGACTTCCCGACTACTAACCTGCTTAACAGGGCAAAGCCGGTGCTTGAGGTTCTGCCGGGCTGGGAATGCGATATACGAGGCATTACTAAATACGAAGACCTTCCGGAAAACTGCAGAAAGTACATTGAATTTGTTGAAAAACAGATTGAAGTACCGATTAAGATAGTTTCAAACGGACCGGGAAGACACGAAATAATATTCAGATAAAAATAACGGGGTGCTCAAAAAGAGCATCCCGTTATTTGAATTTAAATCTGAAAAACTCTCCGCATTGCTTGCAAGGTGCGGAGCCTGCTACAGACTGCAGCCGGCAAAGGGAGCGTTAGCTCCTCAGGGTTTCAGTTGCAAAATTAAAACCCACAAAATTCTGAAATATCATCCGCCGCCGATTACAGCAGAGGAGCATCCTTGCTTTGGTTATAACATGAGCATTACTCGCTTTTCTGCTTTGGAGCCGACTCACAGTATATACACCTGTACACGCCCTTTTCCCTGTTTGTGAGCTTGAAAATGTGCGGTATTTCCTGCTCACAAGACGTTATGCATCTCGGATTTTCGCACTTTATTACGTTCTTCAGAGTCGCAGGAAGCTCAACATGGCGTTTCTCGATTAGCTTTCCGTCCTTTATTATATTTACCGATATATTCGGGTCAATATACCCCAGCGCATCAAGGTCCATGTCAAGAACGGTATCAATTTTTATAATATCCTTTTTCCCCATTTTTTCACTCGACGCATTTTTTATTATCGCGATTGAGCAGTCAAGCTCGTCAAGGCGCAGAAATTTATATATATCCATCGCCCTGCCGGCCTTTATGTGGTCTATAACTATTCCGTTTCTGATAGCATCAATATTCATGTTGTCCACCCTTCCTACTCAATGCCAAGCATCTTTAAAATAAGCGCTTCACGTATATACTTTCCGTTTTTCACCTGTTTGAAGTAGCAGGCTCTCGGATTGTCGTCAACGTCAACGGAAATTTCATTTACCCTTGGAAGCGGGTGCAGCACGCACATATCTTCCTTTGCGCTTTGCAGCTTTTCGTTTGTGAGCACGTAGCTGTCCTTCAGCCTAACATAATCCGCCTCGTTGAAAAAGCGCTCCCTCTGTACACGAGTCATGTACAAAATATCAAGCTCGCTCATGTAATGCTCAAGGCTTGAAGTTTCACAGTACTGGATACTGTTTGCATCAAGAACCTCCGTCTTAATGTAATCCGGGATTTTAAGCTCCTGCGGCGATATAAAAACAAATTTCACGTTTTTATATCTTACCATGGCGTTTATGAGCGAATGGACAGTGCGACCGAATTTTAAGTCACCGCAAAAACCTATCGTCAGATTATCAAAATGCCCTTTTTCACGCTTTATCGTAAGAAGGTCTGCAAGCGTCTGTGTCGGGTGATTGTGGCCACCGTCGCCGGCGTTTATTACCGGCACGTCGGAGCGCATTGAAGCTATCATCGGAGCGCCCTCCTTGGGGTGGCGCATAGCTATTATGTCGGCATAGCACGACACGACCTTTACTGTGTCAGACACGCTCTCGCCCTTTGATGCCGAGCTGGAATTTGATTCCGAAAATCCAATCACACTTCCTCCAAGCTCGAGCATCGCCGCCTCAAACGAAAGCCTTGTCCTCGTAGAAGGCTCAAAAAACAGCGTCGCAAGCTTTTTATACTTGCACTTCTCACGATATTTATCAGGATTTTCGATAATATCCTCCGCTGTCGCTATAAGCTCATCTATTTCCTCCGGTGTTAAATCAGTTATGTCAATCAGGCTTTTCAACTCAAACACGCCCTTCCTGTTTATTTGTTCCCAATCCAGCTTTCATCACTCGGATTATCACGAAAAGCTATAAGCTTCTCTATGTCCTCTTCTTTAATATAGCCCTCGCGTGCGGCCACTCTCGCCACCGCGTCAAAGTTTGAGAGGCTGACATTTTTCACGTTTGCAGCCGCAAGACGTTCAATACCTTTTTTCATACCATAGGTAAATATGCTTGCTACTCCAAGTACTTCTGCGCCTGCTTCACGCAGCGCCTCCACAACCTCTATAACGCTGCCGCCGGTTGAGATAAGGTCCTCAATAACTACCACCTTCTGACCCGGCTCGAGCTTGCCTTCTATGCGGTTTCCTCTGCCGTGATCCTTTGCGCCGCTTCTTACATATCCCATCGGCATATTGAGTATATGTCCTACTATGGCAGCGTGGGCAATGCCTGCTGTGCTCGTGCCCATAAGCACCTCACAGTCGGGATACTCGCGTTTTACAATCTCTGCGAGACCGTTTTCCACATCAAGGCGCACTGCCGGCGCTGTAAGAGTCAGCCTGTTATCACAGTAAACAGGGCTCTTTATTCCGCTCGCCCATGTAAACGGCTCCTGCGGTCTTAAAAATACTGCACCTATAGATAACAAATCCTTTGCAATTAGCTCTTCCATATTATGTTTTCCTTTCAATTACATAAAGTATTTTACGGCGCTCCTGAAGAGTCCCATCTCATACTTGCCCTCGACGTTTTTGTAAAGCCCGTCTCCGACTCTCTCAGAGTGTCCCATCTTTCCTATAACCCTGCCGTCAGGTGACATAATGCCCTCGATTGCACAGGCTGAACCGTTGGGATTGTACTGAATATTGTACGTCGGAGCCCCGCTCTCATCAACGTACTGCGTCATTATCTGACCTTTTTCCGCAAGCTTTTTAATAAGAGCGTCATCGGCAAGGAATCTTCCCTCGCCGTGAGAAATCGGAACTGTATATATCTCCCCTACCTGCGTTTCCATAAGCCATGGCGACTTGTTGGACGCAACTCTTGTTCTCACAAGCTTTGACTGGTGTCTTGAAATTGTGTTAAACGTAAGCGTGGGGCATGATTCATCTGTGTCTATTATTTTTCCGTAAGGAACAAGGCCGAGCTTTATAAGCGCCTGAAAACCGTTGCATATACCTGCCATAAGGCCTCCGCGCTTGTCCAGAAGATCTGTTACTGCATCCTTAATTTCTGCATTCCTGAAAAATGCTGTTATAAGCTTTCCGGAACCCTCAGGCTCGTCTCCGCCGGAGAATCCGCCCGGTATAAATATCATCTGCGAGCTCTTTATCTTTTCAGCAAAAGTCTCTACCGACTTTGCTACCTTGTCCGGAGTCATGTTGTTTATAACGAAAATCTCCGCATCTATTCCGGCGCGTCTTGCGGCCTTTGCTGTATCATATTCACAGTTAGTTCCCGGGAACACAGGTATAAGCATCTTCGGCTTTGAAATTTTAACGGAAGCCGAGTATCTTCCTCCCGCGCTTGCTGAATACGCTTCCGGCTTTTCCGGCTGTGTTTTTATATTGCATCTGTAAACAGACTCAAGAACCGACTCATACTTTGAAAGCAGGTTATCTAAGCTGAGGTGTTCGTCCCTGTAAGAAATCATTTGTTCCGAAACAGTCTCTCCGAGAAGCTCTCCTACTATTTCGCCGCCGCTAAGCTCAATGATAAACGAACCGTAGCTGTATCCGAATATATCCTGCGGCGAAACACTGTCAGAAAACGCAAAGCCTATTTTATTTCCAATCGCCATTTTGAAAACTGCCTCAGCGGCTCCGCCGTAGCACGGGGTCATGCATGAAAGCACTTTTCCGGAGCTGACAAGCTCATACACCTTTTTATAATTTTCAATAAGAGAATCGGCCTTAGGAAGGTTATTTTCATCAAGCTCAGGTCTTAATATAACGACCTTTGATCCGGCTTTTTTAAATTCCGGGCTGATAACACTGTCTATACTACCGGTAGTTACAGCAAACGACACAAGAGTCGGCGGAACATCAATATTTTCAAAAGTGCCGCTCATTGAATCCTTACCGCCTATTGAAGCAATGCCGAGCTCCATCTGCGCTTTAAACGCACCGAGCAGCGCCGCAAGCGGCTTGCCGAAGCGTTTTGGTTCCTTGTTCGGCTTTTCAAAATATTCCTGGAACGTGAGGTACACGTCCTTAAACTCCGCACCGGCAGCAATGAGCTTTGAAACGGACTCGACAACTGCCAGATAAGCGCCGCTGTAAGGGCAAATCTCGGTTATAAAGGGATTATAGCCGCAGCTCATAAACGAGCACGTGTCTGTGTCTCCGTTTTCAACAGAAATCTTGTGCACCATCGCCTGTATGGGAGTTCTCTGATATTTTCCTCCGAACGGCATCAGAACCGTCCCGGCGCCGATGCTTGAATCAAACTGCTCGGAAAGTCCGCGCTTTGAGCATGCGTTTAAATCTGTTACGAGCGCGTTCAGCTGGCCTGAAAAATCTTCGCTTACATCTCTTGAAAAATCCTTTATCCCCGGCACAGCTGCATCTACGGTCTTTGGCGCACCGTTTGAATTTAAAAATTCACGGCTTATATTCACAATGTTTTCGCCGTTCCACTTCATAATGAGATACGGCTTTTCCTTAATCACAGCAACCTTGCTCGTCTCAAGATTTTCCGAGTCGGCAAGCTCGCAGAATCTATCCGCATCATCCGGTGAAACAACGACCGCCATTCTCTCCTGCGATTCGCTTATTGCAAGCTCTGTACCGTCAAGGCCGTCATATTTTTTCGGCACAGCGTTAAGGTCTATCTCAAGGCCGTCGGCAAGCTCTCCGATAGCTACCGACACACCGCCCGCACCAAAATCGTTACATCTCTTTATTAGCCTTGATGCTTCAGGGTTTCTGAACAGCCTCTGCAGCTTTCTCTCTTCGGGGGCATTTCCCTTTTGAACCTCTGCACCGCACGTCTCAAGCGAGTGCGCGCTGTGTGATTTTGAAGAACCGGTTGCTCCGCCGCAGCCGTCACGGCCCGTTCTGCCGCCTAAAAGTATTACTATATCCCCGTCCTCCGGGCGTTCTCTTCTTACGTTCTCCTCGGGTGCAGCAGCGATAACCGCCCCTATCTCCATTCTTTTTGCAACGTATCCGTCGTGATATATCTCATCTACTATGCCTGTAGCAAGTCCTATCTGATTTCCGTATGAGCTGTAGCCATGCGCCGCTCCGGTTACAATCTTTCTTTGTGGAAGCTTGCCCTCAAGCGTTTCAGCAACGCTCTTTCTCGGATCCGCAGCACCTGTCACGCGCATCGCCGCATATACATAGCTTCTGCCGGAAAGAGGGTCTCTTATGGCACCGCCAATGCACGTTGCCGCGCCTCCGAACGGCTCTATCTCGGTCGGGTGATTATGCGTTTCGTTCTTGAACAAAAGCAGCCACTTTTCCGTTTTGCCGTCAACGTTTACGTCTATTTTAACGGTGCACGCATTTATTTCCTCGGACTCGTCAAGCTTATCAAGCATACCGCGGCTTTTCAAAACTCTTGTCGCAATCGTGGCAAGGTCCATCAGATTTACAGGCTTCGTTCTGCCGATGCTTTCCCTTGCGTAAAGATATTTCCTGTATTCGTTTTCAAGAGTTTCGTCTTCAAAGGTGATGTTTTCAAGCGTTGTGAGAAACGTTGTGTGTCTGCAGTGGTCTGACCAGTAAGTATCTATCATTCGTATTTCCGTAATCGTCGGGTCCCTCTTCTCGGACACGAAATAGTCACGGCAGAATTTTATATCGTCAAAATCCATTGCGAGCGCGTATTCATCGATAAAATTCTTCAATTCGTCATCAGACAGCGCACAAAATCCGTCAAGAGTTTTAACGCTTGTCGGGATATCATAATTAGTTTTAAGCGTCCTCGGCATTTCAAGGCTTGCTTCTCTCGCCTCAACCGGGTTTATAACGTACTTCTTTATAGCGTCTATCTCGCTGCTTGTAAGGCTGCCTCCGAGAACATAAACCTTGGCCGTTCTTACGACCGGTCTTTCACCTCTCGATATGAGCTGTATGCACTCTGCCGCCGACGACGCCCTCTGATCAAACTGACCGGGCAGATATTCAACCGCGAACACCTTTTTACCGTCGCAGTACAGAACACCTGACATATCGTCAAGCTGAGGTTCGGAAAACACCGTCTTGCACGCATATTCAAAAAGGTCTTCGTCAATCCCCTCAACGTCGTACCTGTTAACTATTCTGAGATCCTCCAGAGACTTTATCTGAAGCAGCTCGTTTATATCCTTTTTCAAAGCGGCGGCTTCATGAGCAAGCCTTGGCTTTTTTTCAACAAATATTCTGTATACCATTTGTTCCGTCCTTTCCGCTTATTTGCATTCAAGCGCGCGTTTTCCTATGTCTTTTCTGTAATACATATTTTCAAAATGAACTGTCTTTATCGTGTCATAAGCTTTTTTCACAGCCTCGGCAAGAGTGGGAGCAGTTTCTGTAACTCCCAGCACTCTGCCGCCGGATGTAAGAAGCTTGCCGTTCTCGATTTTTGCACCGGCAACATATATATTCTTACCCTCAGGAAGGGTTATTTCAAAGCCTGTATCGTATTTTCCCGGATACCCGTCAGAAGCTGCTACTACACAGCACGCGCTGCCGTCAGAGAAATTAACTTCAGTATCAGCGAGTCTGCCGTCCGCAACGCTAATGAAAATCTCAAGAAGATCGCTTTCAAGGAGCGGAAGAACAACCTGCGTTTCCGGATCTCCGAATCTGCAGTTGTACTCTATAACCTTAGGCCCCTTCTCAGTCAGCATAAGCCCGAAATACAGGCAGCCGGAAAAGCTTCTGTTTTCTTTGTTCATGGCGTCAACCGTGGGACGGAAAATTTTGTCCATGCACTCCTTTGCCACCTCGTCCGTGTAATACGGATTCGGAGCAACCGTCCCCATTCCGCCGGTATTAAGGCCCTTGTCACCGTCAAGTGCGCGTTTGTGGTCCATCGAAGATACCATGGGCACAATAGTCTTTCCGTCCGTAAACGAAAGAACCGACACCTCCGGACCGGTAAGAAATTCCTCTACAACTATCCTGCTGCCGCTGTCACCGAACACCTTGTCCTGCATCATTGAGCGTACAGCAGCCTCAGCCTCCTCTCTCGTCTGAGCGATTATGACTCCCTTTCCGAGCGCGAGACCGTCAGCCTTTATAACCGTGGGGATCGGAGCCGTTTTTATGTATTCGAGAGCGCTCTCCATATCGGTAAACACCTCATACTCCGCCGTCGGTATGTTATATTTTTTCATAAGGTTTTTTGAAAATACCTTGCTCCCCTCAATTATCGCCGCGTTCTTGCGAGGTCCAAAGCATTTCACGCCTATTTCGTTTAATCTGTCGACCGCGCCGAGAACGAGTGGGTCGTCAGGTGCCACAACAGCAAAATCTATGTTATTTTCCTTAGCAAAGCTGCATATCCCGTCAAGGTCTGTTGCTTTCACCGGAACACAAACTGCGTCCGCGGCAATGCCCCCGTTTCCAGGAAGAGCGTATATCTCATCTGCGAGCGGGCTTTCCTTAATCTTTTTTATGATTGCGTGTTCGCGTCCGCCTCCGCCTACCACCATTATTTTCAAAGCGATTACCTCCGAACTGTTAAGATAGCGGCTGCAAAAAAACGATAAATGCAGCCTGTTTTAAGGGCATTAAAAGTGTTGTCTGCCCCGTCCTCTCATTTATTTATTATAGCTTACTTTTAAATTTCTGTCAACATTTTGAAAACAAATTCGTAACATTGAGCATATTATAATACTGCATCACATGGTGCAAGTTCTTATCCGGACTGAAAAGCAAGCGACAAAGCAAACCCCCTGTCACTTATACGTGGTAGGGGGTACATTTTTAGTGATGGAAAAGCCTTACATGAGTAAATGCCATAACCATATTGAATCTGTTGCACGTTTCGATAACATTGTCGTCTCTTATTGAGCCGCCGGGCTGAGCAACGTAGCTTACACCGCTCTTAGCAGCTCTTTCAATGTTATCACCGAACGGGAAAAATGCGTCGCTTCCGACAGCTACGCCGCTTATTGATGAAAGATACGCCTTCTTTTCCTCTCGTGTGAGCGGCTCAGGCTTCGTCTTGAAAAGCGTCTGCCAAACACCGTCTGCGAGTACATCCTCGCTGTCGTCGGAAATATAAATATCTATCGCATTATCCCTGTCGGGCCTTTTCACGCTGTCAAGGAACGGAAGATTAAGAACCTTGTCGTGCTGGCGAAGATGCCATATATCAGCTTTATTTCCGGCAAGACGAGTGCAGTGTATCCTTGACTGCTGCCCTGCGCCGACACCTATAGCCTGTCCGTCCTTTGCAAAGCATACGGAGTTTGACTGCGTGTATTTAAGCGTTATGAGAGCCACGAGCAAATCTGTTTCAGCGCTCTCCGGAAGATCCTTGTTTTCTGTCACGATCTCCTCAAGAAGGGACTTGTCTATCTTAACATTGTTTCTTCCCTGCTCAAAAGTAATGCCGAAAACCTGCTTTGTTTCCTTTTCCTCCGGAACATAGTCAGCGTCTATCTTGATTATGTTGTACGAGCCCTTTCTCTTGCTTTTAAGTATTTCAAGAGCCTCCGGCTCATAGCCCGGAGCTATTACTCCGTCAGAAACCTCACGCTTAATAAGCTTTGCGCATGTAACATCACATACATCTGAAAGAGCGATAAAATCACCAAAGGACGACATTCTGTCAGTTCCTCTTGCCCTTGCATACGCACAGGCGAGCGGAGATGGGTCAAGGTCTGCTATATCGTCTACGAAACAAGCCTTCTTCAGCTTTTCATCAAGCACCTTTCCGACTGCAGCCGAAGTAGGGCTGACATGCTTAAACGAAGCGGCGCACACCATTCCTGTAGCTTCCTTAAGTTCTTTGACGAGCTGCCAGCTGTTAAGTGCGTCAAGAAAATTGATATAACCCGGCCTGCCGTTTAATATTTCTATAGGCAGTTCACCGTTTTCCATGTAGATTCTTGCGGGCTTCTGATTCGGATTGCACCCGTATTTTAGCTCAAATTCCTTCATTTTTACCTCCATTCCCGCCGCCCCAAAGCGGCCACACAAATTTATATAACGAAGCTTATTTTCAGCGTTTATTTGCGTTTATCATTCTGTTGACAGCTGTACCGTCCTCAAGCGAGATGTATCTCACATAGATTGAAATTTTATTGTTGCTGTCAAGGTTTTCCCAGATGTCGTTTGTAAACTCATCAATATCGTTTGGAACAGTAACACGCTCAGGCTCACCCATAAACGTCGGTATGGGATTTCCGTCTGTCACATACGTGTGCAGAAAATGCCCCGTTCCGCTGATTGCAGGGTATGAAAATGTATATCGCGAGCATGCGGAGCCATCTCTGTCTGCGCTTTTAAGAATGCTCATCTTATATGTAAATCCGTCCGAAAAATCAAGCAGTGCGCTTATCCTCGGTGTAAAATTAGGCCCATCCGGCTCAAATTCCCTTGTTTCGAGTGCCTGCTCAAACGTTTTTCCGTCCTTGATAAAATCGTAAATAGTATCCGTCTGATCGCCGTTTGTAACAATCAGGCAGTCGCCTGCCTTTCTTATAGGCGAATATATTATAAGCGACGGGTCTTCTACTTTTGAGCTGTCAAAAGGATGAATTATGACTTCGTCACCGTTTTCAACAAAAACTCTGTTTCTCGAATTTTCACTTCTGCCCATTATGAAATAAGCAACAGCTGCATTTTTTCCGTCGGCTGTCTTTCCGACAACGATTCCTCTGCCAACGTACGGGTTTCCGGCAATTGTTTTACCCATGCTCTCCTGCTTGTAAACGTCCATTTTATATATCCAGTCCTTTCTTATCTGCTTTTGGAAATGGATTCAGCAACCTTTTCAGCCGCCTGAGGCAAAATTATCCACTCCGCCTGCTCCATAACCCTTCTCTGCAAAATCTCCGGCGTATCACCGTCATGCACCTCAACAGCCTTCTGCATTATAATTTTGCCGCCGTCAGGTATCTCATTTACATAATGCACAGTCGCTCCGGTAACCTTGACGCCGTAACTGAGCGCAGCCTCGTGCACGCGAAGCCCGTAAAAACCCTTGCCGCAAAACGACGGTATAAGCGATGGATGCACATTTATTATCCTGTTCGGATATCTTCTTGTAAAGTCGCCGGTCAGTATGCACATAAACCCGGCAAGAATTACCATCTCGATGCCGTTTTCTTCAAGGACTTTTATAAGAGATTCTTCAAATTCTTCCTGCGGCACACCTTTTTTTACAACAACCGCTGTTTTTATCCCTGCCTTTTCCGCACGCTTTAGAGCGTACGCGTTCTCGTTATTCGATACTACAAGGACGATTTCGCCGCTTTTTAAAACGCCGGAGTCGATAAGCGCCTGCAAATTAGTGCCTCCGCCTGATACAAGCACGGCAATCTTAGTCTTCAGCATATTATTACCCCTTCGTCCGATTTGACTGTTTCACCTATTATATAAGCATCCTCACCGTTTGCACGGAGAATCTCAAGCGCCCGGTCAGCGTCGTTTTTGGAAACGATGACGCTCATTCCTACGCCCATGTTATATGTATTGAACATATCCCTCTCCGGAATATTTCCCGTCTTCTGGATAAGCTCAAATATCGGAAGAACCTTTACTGCAGCCTTCTCTATCTTAGCACCGAAGCCCTGCGGTATGCTCCTCGGTATGTTTTCATAAAATCCGCCCCCGGTTATGTGCGAAACGGCGAGCACATTTACTTCATCAAAC
>CALXSX010000090.1 GCA_944391265.1 uncultured Clostridia bacterium
AGGCAGAGAGAGATGCTGATAGCCGGAGGACTTTTAAATTATACAAAGGTATCAGGCAAATAAAAATCGCTGCGAGCTAAGCTAAATGGAAAGGCTATTGATATGAACGGCAATGAAAGACAGGTTCCGGCTGTCGTAATAAAGCGTCTGCCGAGATACTACAGGTATCTGTCAGATCTCCTTAAAGCGGATATTAAAAGAATATCATCCGGTGCGCTCAGCAGAAAAATGAATGTTACGGCTTCTCAGATAAGGCAGGACTTCAACTACTTCGGCGGATTTGGTCAGCAGGGATACGGATATAATGTAGAGCATCTGTACAGGGCAATCGGCGATATTCTCGGTCTCAACAGCAGAAATAACACTGTTATAATCGGAGTCGGCAACCTTGGAATGGCGCTTGCAAATCACGGTGCGTTTGAAAAGCGCGGATTTAAAATAACGGCTTTGTTTGACAACAGCGAAAAGGTCATCGGCAGGGTTATAAACGGAAATACCGTTAGAGCAGTAGATGAGCTTGAGGATTATATTTCCAAAAACAGGGTTGATATAGCAATACTGACAGTACCCAAAGCGAGTACTCAGGAGCTTGCTGACAGACTTGTAAGGAGCGGGGTAAAGGGAATACTTAATTTTTCCTATACAGAGCTGAAGACAGACGGGTCGGCGGCAATAGAAAATGTGCATTTGTCTGACTCGCTAATGACGCTGTCGTATAAGATAAAGCAGCTTGGCGAATAATGATTTAAAAAAGGCTATCAAATCGGAAGGGAGCAATTTTCATGAAAATTTTAGTTACCGGCGGAGCAGGGTATATCGGGAGTCACACCTGTGTTGAATTGCTGAATGCAGGCTATGATGTTGTAGTGCTGGACAATTTGTGCAATTCATCTGTAAAGGCTCTTGATGCTGTCAGGAAAATAACCGGAAGAGATTTTCCGTTTTATCAGGTAGATATGCTTGATAAAGACGCCATGGAGAGAGTCTTTTCGGAAAATAAAATTGACTCTATTATTCATTTTGCCGGACTTAAGGCTGTAGGCGAATCTACAAAGATACCGGTCAGATATTATCACAATAACATCACCGGTACCTTGAATCTTCTTATGCTGATGGAGAAGTATGATGTTAACAACATTGTCTTTTCAAGCTCAGCTACTGTGTACGGAATGCCGAAGTCTGTGCCGATTTATGAGGATTTCCCTCTTTCTACAACTAACCCATATGGATCCACAAAGCTTATGATAGAAACCATACTGACTGATACTGCAAAAGCAAACCCGAAGCTGTCAGTGTCGCTTCTCAGGTATTTTAATCCTATTGGGGCTCACAAAAGCGGACTTATGGGCGAGGATCCTAAGGGGATACCGAATAATCTTCTTCCGTACATTGCGCAGGTTGCTGTCGGAAAGCTTAAGGAGCTCAGCGTTTTCGGAGGGGATTATGACACTAAAGACGGAACGGGTGTAAGAGATTATATACACGTTGTCGATCTTGCGCTCGGTCATGTAAAAACACTGGAGCACTGCACCGGCAAAAGCGGCGTTCATATTTACAATCTCGGAACTGGCAACGGATATTCCGTTCTTGAAGTAACTGAGGCTTTCAAAAAGGCGAGCGGAAGAGATATTCCGTATAAAATAGTAGACAGACGTCCCGGTGATATAGCGGAGTGCTATGCAAACGCGGATAAGGCAAAGAGGGAACTCGGCTGGACTGCGCAGAGGGGCATAGAGGAAATGTGCGCCGATTCGTGGAACTGGCAAAAGAACAATCCTGACGGTTACAACTCATAATATGAAAATAAGCCGTGCTTTTAACTGCCTGCTTTTTTAGGGTTGCTGAATTGATATTTAAATAAAAAAACGACAAAAGCGTTCTTTGCGGGGCAAGCGAAGGATGGTTTTGGGAATGCATCCATTCGAGCAAAAGAACGCTTTTATCGTGGTTGTTTGTGTCTGGTCCCTTATAGGAATGAATAATCGCTTCCGGGGAACCGATACATATTATAGCAGACGGGATTAGCTATTTCAAGATATTTTTTCTAATTGTGTGAAATTTTTTTTGCAGATTTTCTCATAAAAAACGAAATTCTACATATTCAGTTGAGTGTAGTCGCGTTTTTTTGACATAATATTAAAGAATTCCACAATACAAAATACTTAATTGAAAAAATCCGGTTTTGCTTTAAAAGTCAGATTTTTGTGTAGTTTTCACAACAAACTGCATAAAATAGTGTATTTTATCATGTCGAAAGAGGAGGAAACTAAATGAAAAATGTAACTTTGTTAGTAATGGCAGCCGGAATGGGCAGCAGATTCGGCGGTGTGAAGCAGATTGCTCCGCTCGGACCGAATGGTGAGATATTGCTTGACTTTTCGGTATATGATGCTTTAAAGGCAGGATTTAACAAAACAGTATTCATCATTAAGAAGGATATTGAGCATGATTTCCGTGCAGCTGCCGGAAAAAGAATAGAAAAAATGATTGACGTTGACTACGTTTTTCAGGATCTCCACGATGTTCCGTCGTGGTTTGATGTGCCTGCGGAAAGAGTAAAGCCGTGGGGAACAGGACAGGCAGTTCTTGCCGCAGCAGATAAGATAAACGAGCCTTTTGCAGTGATAAATGCCGATGATTACTATGGAAAGAAAGCGTATGTTACGATTCATGATCATCTTGTAAGTCAATCGGATATGTGCGCGGTTTTATTTGAGCTTGGAAATACTCTAAGCGACAACGGTACTGTTACAAGGGGAATTTGCTCTGTTGAGGACGGTTATCTCGCTAAGGTAACAGAGCGCGGAGACCTTGACAAGAACAGCGGCTATGACCCCAAGACTCCCGTTTCTATGAATATGTGGGGATTTGGACCCGATTTCTTCAGCCACATAGTGGGCAGATTTGATGATTTCCTCAAAAATCTTTCAAACCCGTTAAAAGAGGAGTTTCTGCTTCCGACTATAATAGACGATATGATTAAGAAAGAAAACGCTAAGGTAAAGGCTCTTTATTCGGATGAACGCTGGTACGGCGTAACGTATAAAGCCGATTCCGATACAGTAACCGCTGCTATCAAAAAGCTTATAAGTGAGGGTAAATATCCTGATTTTAAATAAAATCAAATATGGAAAAAATTTTAAAGCATATTCCCTTTTGTTTTGAACAAAATATGAGTGTAGTCGATCATATTCGACATACAAATTAAAAAAATTATTTTTAGAAATCAGGAGGGAATAAAAATGAGCAAAAATAGGATAGTAGTGCCTGAAGCAAAGCAGGCAATGGAAAACTTTAAGATGGAAGCCGCTAAAGAAGTTGGTGTTGACCTTAAGCAGGGTTACAACGGTGATCTTACGTCAAGACAGGCAGGAAGTGTCGGCGGACAGATGGTAAA
>CALXSX010000091.1 GCA_944391265.1 uncultured Clostridia bacterium
AAGCAAAGCAGGCAATGGAAAACTTTAAGATGGAAGCCGCTAAAGAAGTTGGTGTTGACCTTAAGCAGGGTTACAACGGTGATCTTACGTCAAGACAGGCAGGAAGTGTCGGCGGACAGATGGTAAAGAACATGATAAAGGATTATGAAAATAAGATAAAAGCATAACCTTATTAAAATTTAATAAGGACCATATCAAATGTATGTGCGTTTGATATGGTCCTTTAATTTATATCTATTTATAAACAAATTATAAATACTACACCTTTATATCTTGACGAGGAAGGGAATCGGTGATATAATGTAGTAGCATGTCGAAAAAGTGTACATAATTAAATGTGGATAGATGGAATTTGTTTGGAGGAAACGGCGTAAAAAAAAAAGTTAACATGAAAAGATATTTTCAGGTTCTCGGCATTTGCCTTGCTGTGCTGCTTGTTGGACTCTTAGGAGGTCTTGGATTTGGGTACTGGCATGGCGGAGAAGAGGGTCTGACAGATGATGAGATTGCAACTGTTGAGGCTACCGACGGAAAGATAAATGTTCTGTTGATGGGTGTTGATGAAGGCGGCCTTAGAACAGACAGCATAATGCTTGTATCTTTCAATACCGAAACAAAGGACGCCAAGCTGCTTTCGATACCGCGTGATACGAGAATGTATATTGGCTCAAGGTATCAGAAAATCAATGCAGCTCATGCAATTAGTTCATCTTCGGGAGAGATACTTGGCGCTCAGGGCACTGTGGAGGCTGTGAACCGTCTTACAGGGGTGCCGATAAACTATTACGTGGAAATGGCATTTGATGACGTAGCGAAATTTATGGATCTGCTCGGCCCGGTTACGTTTGAAATTCCGGACCTTTACGGAGACGGAGTCGGGATGGTATACGATGACCCGGCTCAGGATCTGCACATAAACCTGAAGCCTGGCGTGCAGGAGCTCAACGGCGAACAGGTTGTGCATCTTCTCAGATACAGAAAGGGCAATCTGGTAAACGGAAAAAGAAAATCATACCTTAACGGCGATATAGACAGAATAGCTGTGCAGCAGGATTTCATTCAGGCAGTTATTGATCAAAAGCTTAATGCGTCACTGATACTTAAGCTGCCGGCTTTGTTTAAGCAGATGTCCGAATCGGTAAAGACCAATTTTTCTGTAAGAGACGTTATAAAGTATTCAAAATACCTTGATGATTTCAGCAGTGATAATCTTGACGCGTTTTCTCTGCCCGGCAACTCCCAGTACATTGATGGGGTATCATATTTTGTATGTGATCTTGACGAGACACGTTCTCTTATAGAAACGGAATTTGGTTACGATGCATCAAATATAACCATCGACAAGACACCGTCTGCAAAACCGAGCGAATCTGCATCTGATTCTACATCTAAGCCGTCGTCTACAGAAAAGGCAAAGTCAACCAGTAAGCCGAAGTCAACGCAGAAGGCAACATCAGCTCCGACGCAAAAGTCGTCTAACAATTCTGAGACCACCAAAAAGCCTTCAAGCTCAAAAACTGAGAGTCCGGAAAAAACTGAATCTGCAAAGAATGAAACGGTGAAAACCGAAGCCCCGGAAAAAACTGCCGCTCCGACAAAAAAACCTGAGGACGTGCCTGTAAAGAATGAGGAACCTGAGGATACCAAAACGCCCGTCAAAGAGGTGTCGGGAGACAATGAGGATGAACAGGCGGCAGATGAATAACGCGGAGGTATCATGATTAAGCTTGCAAGGACAGCAGGTTTCTGCTACGGGGTGAAAAGAGCCGTTGATGCGGTTTACCGCGCGGTAGACAGCGGTGAAAAAATTTGTACATTCGGAAAACTTATACACAATGAGCAAGTGGTTGACGACCTCGAAGCAAAGGACGTTAAATCTTATGATTGCCTCTATGAAATACCTAAGGGAGTAAAGGTTGTCATAAGGACGCACGGAGTCGGGGAAGCGGTCTACGATTACCTTGAATCTCACGGTATGGAATATGAGGATCTTACCTGTCCGTTTGTTGAAAAAATACATAAGATAGTCAAAAAACACTATGACGAGGGGTATAAAATAATAATAGTCGGTGACGCAAGTCATCCGGAGGTTAAGGGTATAAGCGGATGGTGCGGAGATGAGGCTTTTGTTATTTATGATGTTGACACTGAAATACCTAAGGAATTTATAGAAAATCCGTGCTGTGTTGTAGCACAAACAACAATAAATAAAAAAAAATTTGTTCAAATCGTACATTTTATAAAAAAAACTTGCCAAAAGGTATTATTTTTTGATACAATATGTAGTGCGACGACAAGCAGACAGGAGGAGGCTGCACAGCTGGCGTCTGTTTGTGATGCAATGGTCGTAGTCGGCGGAGCGGAAAGTTCAAATACGAGAAAGCTTTTTGAAATATCGAAAAGCCTGTGTGATTGTACTGTTCACGCGCAGTCGCCGGAGGATGTTCCGGTGGATTTATTTAAAAATAAAAGAAAGATAGGTATTACGGCGGGAGCGTCGACGCCCGGGCGTATTATCGAGGAGGTAGTTAGAGCTATGGATGAAAATCTGAAGAAGGAAGAAAATTTTGCAGAACTGTTTGAACAGTACGGAAGTAAGACGTTGAGTAACGGCGACATTGTTGAAGGTGTTGTTGTCGAGGTTCGCGCAAATGAAGTTATCGTTGATTTGGGCGGATTTAAGTACAACGGTCAGCTTGCTCTTGACCAGCTCACGGACGATCCGACTGCAAAAGCTTCAGATCTCGTAAAGCCCGGTGATGATATTAAGGTATATGTTGTCGGTGTAAATGACAGTGAGGGAAAGGTTGTTCTTTCTCGTAAGAAGATTGTGCAGCAGGAAGCATGGAACAAGGTTAAAGAAGCTTACGAGAATGGTGAAGTTTTGGAAGGCAAGATCATTAAAGCTGTTAAGGGCGGAGTGATTGCGCTTGCAAACGACACACAGGTTTTTATTCCCGCAAGACAAGCCTCCGAGAGATTTGTTCAGGATCTTCAGACCTTGGTAGGTCAGGTAGTTAATCTTAAGCTTATAGAAGTTGATGACAGAAGAAAGCGTGTAGTTGGTTCAGTAAGAGTTATTTTGGAACAGGAGAAAAAGGCTAAAGAAGACGCATTTTGGGCATCAGCTGAGGTTGGAAAGAAATACACAGGTATCGTAAAGTCTCTTACGAGCTTTGGTGCGTTTGTTGATATCGGCGGCGTTGACGGTCTTGTTCATATAAGTGAGCTTTCATGGAGCAGAATTAAGCACCCGTCAGAGGTTGTTTCAGTAGGTGATACTGTAGAAGTGTATATTAAGGACCTCAACCTTGAAACAAAGAAGATTTCACTTGGCTTTAAGAAAGCTGAGGACAATCCTTGGGTGATTGCTCAGAGCAAGTATAAAGTCGGAGACGTAGTTTCAGTAAAAATTGTAAGAATGCTTTCGTTTGGTGCGTTCGCTGAGCTTATGCCTACGGTTGACGGACTTATTCATGTATCCCAGATCGCTGACAGAAGAATAGAAAAGCCTTCAGATGTCCTGGAGATTGGTCAGGTTGTTAACGCTAAGATAACAGATATTGACTGGGAAGCAAAGAAAATAAGCCTTAGCATAAGAGCTTTGATTCAGGAAGAAAAGGCGGCTGAGGAAGAGGCTGCTCCTGTTGAGGAAAAGCAGGATGGAGAAGCGCTTGTTTATTCTACGGACCCTGATGTGGAGGTTGAAGACCCCATCGAGGTTGAGGCTCCGGATGAAGAAGTTGCTCCGGCAGAAGAGTCTGCTCCGGCAGAAGCTGAAGCTCCGGCTGAGGTAGAGGCAGATAAGGAATAATTTTTGCTTTATCAACTATTCGGGACTGTGAAATGACTGTTGTTTTTTCACAGTCCCCGTTTTGGTTTGAGCAAACGGCAAAAACAGCTTGTACACAGTGTAAAATAAACAAATTGTTCAAGGCATATGTTGTTATTTTAAAGGAAATAGATAAAAATAATAAATTTCTTAAAATCAATTGAAATATTGGAAAAATCGTGATATAATAGTTCGGATACGAGAATTAACTCAAAACGCAGAGGAGGATTTTACAAGATGGCTGTTAAGACAGAACAAGTGGAAAAAAACCTTGTTAAGCTGGTGTTTGAAGTGCCGGCAGAGGATTTTGAAAAAGCTGTCAACAAAGTATATCTGAAAAACAGAAGCAAAATAAATATTTCCGGATTCCGCAAGGGAAAGGCTCCCAGAAGCGTGGTTGAAAAGTACTACGGCAAAAATGTTTTTTATGAGGATGCAGTGAATATGGTGCTTCCTGACGCCTATGAAACAGCGGTAAAGGAGTCGGAGCTTGACATAGTCGCAAAGCCGGAGATAGATATTGACGGAGAAATAGAAAGCGGCAAGCCGGTGACATTTGTGGCACTTGTTACAACAAAGCCGGAGGTTGCTCTTGGAGACTATAAGGGTATAGAAATCGAGAAGATTGAACATAATGTAACAGAGGAAGATATTGACAATGCAATTGCTGAAGAGCAAAAGAAAAACGCAAGAGTCATTTTTGTTGAGGACAGACCGGTAAAAGACGGAGATATCACTGTTATTGATTTTGAAGGCAGTGTTGATGGAGTTCCGTTTGACGGAGGAAAAGCAGAAGATTATGAGCTTGAGATAGGCTCAGGCATGTTCATTCCGGGCTTTGAAGAGCAGCTTGTAGGTGCCAATATCGGCGATGAGGTGAACGTAGAAGTTAAATTCCCTGACGATTATCACGCATCAGAGCTCAGCGGCAAGGATGCGTTGTTCAAGGTAAAGGTTAAATCAATAAAGGAAAGACAGCTCCCGGAGCTTGATGATGATTTTGCGTCCGAGGTAAGTGAGTTCGAGAATTTTGCCGATTATAAGGACAGCGTTAAGAAAAAGCTTGAGAGTGCAGCAGAAGAAAGAGTAAAGGCTGAAACGGAAGAAGCTGTTGTAAAGAAGGTCGTTGAAAACGCGGAATTTGATCTGCCGGATGCAATGGTTGAGGCTGAAATAGACCGTAAGATAAACGAGTTTGCACAGAGACTTCAATATCAGGGATTGAGCCTTGACGCATATCTTTCATATATAGGCGGTACGCGTGATTCGCTCCGCGAGAACTTCCGCGAGCAGGCCAAGGCAACTTGCAGCACATCACTCGTTATTGAAGCTATCATGAACAAAGAGGGCATAGAAACAGGCCCGGAGGAGTTTGAGCTCAATCTTGTTGATATGGCTAAGAAGTACGGTATGGAACTTGATAAGCTCAAAGAGCTCATCAGTGATGCCGAGGCTGAAAATATGAAAAAGGACATGGCTATGAATAAAACTGTTGCTATGCTTGTTAACAACGCGGTTATGAAATAATTTGTTTTAAAGGGGGACTGCTTGCACTTTCGTTTGTATTGTGTGCGGTTCCCTTGTGCTTTTTCAGAAATATAGAAGAGAGGAATGATTTTTATGAGTTTAGTACCAATGGTAGTTGAACAGACGAACAGAGGAGAGCGTTCCTACGATATTTTTTCAAGACTGCTTGAAGATCGTATAATTTTTTTGGGTGAGGAAGTAACAGATGCAAGCGCAAGCCTTGTTGTAGCGCAGCTTTTATTCCTTGAAGCAAAGGATCCTGACAAGGATATTCAGCTTTATATCAACTCACCGGGCGGCTCGATAACTGCCGGAATGGCTATTTACGATACAATGCAGTATATAAAGTGCGACGTATCGACGATTTGTGTGGGAATGGCAGCAAGCATGGGTGCTTTCCTCCTGACAGCGGGCGCCAAGGGCAAGAGGTTTGCTCTTCCTAACAGCGAGGTTATGATTCACCAGCCGCTCGGAGGAATGCAGGGTCAGGCTACTGACATAAAAATACATGCTGACAGAATAATCAAGATGAGAGAGACGCTCAACAAGATATTGAGTGAGAGAACAGGTCAGCCTCTTGAAAAGATAGCACATGATACAGAGCGCGATAATTTTATGAGCGCAGAGGAAGCGTGCGCTTACGGCCTTATAGACAAGGTAATAACATCAAGAAACGGCTGATTGTCTGACAACCAAATTTTGTTGAATGGAGTAATATATTTAATATGGATGATAAAAAAATCAGAAAATGCTCGTTTTGTGGCTGCTCCGAAACAGAAAAGAACCTTATTTCGGGGCCGGATGTTTATATTTGCACGGACTGCGTAAAGCTTTGCAATCAGATAATTGACGGAATGTACAGCAAAAAGGAGCACAGGGTTGGTGATGAGCTCCCCAAGCCGAAAGAAATCAAGCAATATCTTGACGATTACGTTATTGGCCAGGAGGAAGCTAAAAAGATACTTTCCGTTGCTGTTTATAATCATTATAAAAGGATAGAGTACATGAACTCAGAAAGCGATCCTGACGTTGAGCTGACAAAGAGCAATATTCTTATGATAGGTCCGACAGGGTCCGGAAAAACCTTTTTAGTTCAAAATCTTGCAAGAATTCTTAATGTACCTATAGCAATAACTGATGCTACGAGCCTGACAGAAGCAGGCTATGTAGGTGAAGATGTTGAAAACATACTTTTAAAGCTTATACAGGCTGCCGATTATGATATAGAAGCGGCAGAGCGCGGAATTATATACATTGACGAGATTGATAAGATAGCGAGAAAATCAGACAATCCTTCTATTACAAGAGATGTAAGCGGCGAGGGAGTTCAGCAGGCGCTTTTGAAGATTCTTGAAGGAACAGAAGCATCTGTTCCGCCGCAGGGAGGGAGAAAGCACCCTCATCAGGAGTTTATACAGATTGATACAACCAATATACTCTTTATATGTGGCGGCGCGTTTGATGGCATAGAAAAGATAATCGGTGAACGCACAGGCAAATCCGGTCTTGGATTTGGTGCTGATGTAAAGAGCAAGCGCGATGTAAATATCGGCGAAATGCTTGACAGCATAATACCGGAGGACCTTTTGAAATTCGGGCTTATACCAGAATTCATAGGCAGACTCCCGGTTTTTGCTAAGCTTGATAAGCTTGACAGGGCTGCGCTGAAGGATATTCTGACAAAACCTAAAAATGCCCTGACAAAGCAGTACGAAGCGTTGTTCGCACTTGATAAGGTAGCGCTTGACTTTGAGGAGGACGCAATAGACGCAATAGCCGATAAGGCAATCGAGAGAAATACCGGAGCCAGAGGTCTCAGGGCTATAGTCGAGGAGACTGTCATGGATCTGATGTTTGACGTTCCTTCAGATAAATCTGTAAAGAGAGTGGTTGTAACAAAAGAAAGCGTTGAAGGCAAGCAGCCTCCGAGAATCATCAGAAGAACGAGGAAGCGTCAGGAACAGCCTGAACGCCTTGCGGCATCTGCACTTGACGAATAATTGTATGGCAGGGAAAACCCCTGCCGTGTGTCTATAATACGATAGAGAGAGGGATCAGATATGTTCGTATCAGAAAATCTGAGCGTAAATGAGAAAAATCATCTTGTCATAGGAAAAAACGATACAGTGGAGCTTGCCGAGAAATTCGGTACGCCGCTCTATGTTCTTGACGAGGATTTGTTCAGAAAGAATTGCAGAATATACAAGGAAGCGATAGAGAAATATTATGACGGTAACGGCCTTGTCCTTTACGCTAACAAGGCGCTTTGCTGTATGCATACCTGCAAGGTTGTCGCTGAGGAAGGGCTTGGAGCTGACGTTGTTTCAGGCGGGGAGCTGTACACGGCGATAAAGGCAGGCTTCCCGATGGACAAGATTTATTTCCACGGAAATAATAAAACGCCCGATGAAATCGATCTTGCCGTGAAGTCAGGCGTATCGCACATCGTTGTAGACAACGTATATGAACTTGACAAGGTAAATGCAGCAGCTGAAAAATACGGCACTGTACAGCCTATAATGTTCAGAATAAAGCCGGGAATTGATGCGCACACTCATAATTTTGTAAGAACAGGTCAGATAGATTCCAAATTCGGTGTGGCTCTTGAAAACGGTGAGGCTTTTGACATAGTAAAAAGGGCAATGGAGTATAAAAATGTTACAGTTGACGGAGTTCACTGCCATATCGGTTCACAGATTTTCGATATAGAGCCGTTCTGTCTTGCAGCAGAGGTTATGATGCGATTTATCGGAGAAGTCAAAAGCAAGCTCGGGCTAGAGGTGAAAAAGCTCAATCTGGGCGGAGGATACGGTATAAGATATACCGAAAACGACGATCCTATCGAGTACGGCGAATATATTAAGCATGTATCCGATGTAGTAAAAAAAGCGGCAGCCGAAAACAACGTTGACGTTCCTTTTATACTTATGGAGCCGGGGCGCTCTATAGTTGCGCCTGCCGGAATAACTCTTTACACAGTCGGAGGAATAAAGGATATAAAAAATGTGAGAAAGTATGTCAGTGTTGACGGCGGTATGTGCGATAACCCAAGGTATATTCTCTACGGCTCGGATTACACAGCTGTAGCGGCAAATCACGCTTCCGACAAATATGAAGAGGTAGTGACGGTAGCAGGAAAATGCTGTGAATCGGGAGACCTTATTCTTGAAAACAAGCTTATGCAAAAGCTTGAAGTCGGTGATACTCTTGCCGTCCTTGCCACAGGAGCTTACAATTACTCTATGGCAAGCAATTACAACAGAATACCGCGCCCGCCGATAGTTGCAGTATCAAACGGCGAAGCTAAGGTTATCGTGAAAAGAGAAACGTATGATGATCTGATAGCAAACGATGTCCCGTGATATTTAAGTAATGTTGACATAGTAAATCAAAGAAATGCGAAACTGTAGTTTCGCATTTCTTATTGTATTTTATACAAAAATATAAAATAATTTTGTTTAATGTTGTTAAAAACATAAAAAAACGCGATACGTCTTGACTTTAGCATACTAAAGTGTTAATATATTAACGTAAAAATCAGCAGATTGAGAGGAATCATATTATGAAAAAAATATTTACACTTATATTTGCGGCGGCTATAGGACTCAGCTGTTTTGCAGGCTGTGCAACGGAAAAAGATGACCCTGCAGCTTCGCAGACGGCAGAGCAGGCTGATTCGGATCTCGCTTATGTGAAAAATAACGGTAAGCTCGTTATAGGATACACAGAGTATCAGCCTATGAACTATGTTGATGATAACGGTGAGTTCGTGGGATTTGATACGGAATTTGCAAAAGCTGTGTGCGAAAAACTCGGCGTTGAACCTGAATTTGTTAAAATAAACTGGGATACAAAGGAAATATCTCTTGAAGCTAAGGATATAGACTGTATCTGGAACGGTTTTACAATTGATGAGGAAAGGAAGGAAAACCTTGACTTCTCAGAGCCGTATATTGAAAACAAGCAGGTAGTAGTTATTAAGAAGGATAATAAAGACAAATATGTTGATACAAAGTCACTTTCCGGAGCAAACCTCGTTGCGGAAATTTCTTCAGCTGGCGAAACAGCGATTAAAGAGGACGAAAATCTTTCAAAGGCGAACTATGTTGCTGTAAGCAAGCAGACAGACGGACTTCTTGAGGTCAAATCCGGAACGGCAGACGCTGTTGTTCTTGACTACACTCTCGCGTTCTCAATGGTTGGAGATGGAACAGATTACAGTGACCTTATGATGATAGACGGACTTGATCTTGCTGTTGAGCAGTACGGTATAGGCTTTAGAAAAGGCAGTGATATTGTGCCTGAGGTAAATAAGATAATTGAGGAGCTTAAGGCTGACGGGACGTTGGCTGAGATAGCTGAAAAGTATGAGCTTACGCCTAATCTGATTAAATAATATGAGTGCCGGGGCTGTAAAGTTTTTTTACAGCCCCTTTTAGTAAGGGGATATAGTTAAATGAGCTTTTTGGAAGTAACTCTTTCGCTTTTGTCCGGGTTTAAGATGACACTGACTATTTTTGGCATAACTCTTCTTTTATCGCTTCCGCTCGGCCTTGTCATAACTTTTGGGTCGATGTGCAAGTTTGCACCGCTTCGTTATCTTGTTCGGACCTTTGTGTGGATTATCAGAGGAACGCCGCTTATGCTTCAGATCATATTCGTGTTTTACGGGCCGGGGCTTTTGTGGGATGTTTCCGCATTGCCGAGAATGACAGCAGTGCTTATTGCTTTTGTGATAAATTACAGCGCTTATTTTTCCGAAATATACAGGGGAGGAATTGAGTCCATATCGAGGGGTCAGTACGAGGCGGGACAGGTCCTCGGCATGACAAAGGCGCAGGTCTTTTTCAAGGTTGTCCTCTTTCAGGTAATAAAAAGAATAGTTCCGCCTATGAGCAACGAGATAATAACTCTTGTAAAGGATACGTCGCTTGCAAACGTCATTGTCGTTGAGGAGCTTATTTTTGTGGCAAAGGAATTCATAGCTTCAAAGGCTCTGATATGGCCGTTTTTCTATTCGGCTGTTTTCTATCTTGCGTTTTGCGGGATACTGACGCTCGTTTTCGGATACATAGAAAAACGTATGGATTATTACCATGCATGATGTGAGAGGGAGATAGATATGGCAATCCTTGAGGTTAAAAATCTGTGCAAGAGCTTCGGCAAAGCTCAGGTTTTAAAGGGTGTGAGCTTTTCCATGGAGAGAAGTGAAGTTCTCGCGGTGATAGGCTCATCGGGAAGCGGTAAAACAACGCTTCTCAGGTGTATAAATTTTCTCGAGCAGGCAGACAGCGGAGAGATATTCGTAGACGGGAAGGCGATCTTTGATGCGAATTCCGGTACGAAAAAAAGCGCTGCCGAGATAAGGAAAATACAGCTTAATTTCGGTATGGTTTTCCAGTCGTTCAACCTGTTCCCTCAGTATAACGTGCTTGAAAATGTAACGCTTGCTCCAAGACTTCTTGCAAAGGAAAGGGACGACTATTCATCAAACAAGAAAGCAATTTTTGAGGAAATTGAAAATAACGCAAAAGATTTGCTCGCAAGGGTAGGTCTTTCTCAGAAGCTTGAAAATTATCCGTGTGAGCTTTCCGGAGGTCAGCAGCAGAGAGTATCGATAGCGCGGGCTCTCGCACTCAACCCGAAGGTATTGTTTTTTGATGAACCGACGTCAGCGCTCGATCCCGAGCTGACAAGCGAGATACTGAAGGTTATAAAGGATTTAGCGAAAAAAGAAATGACAATGGTAATAGTGACGCATGAGATAGATTTTGCTAGAAATGTAGCCGACCGGATAATTTTTATGGACGGCGGAGTTGTGGCAGAGGAGGGGACGCCGCATCAGGTTATCGATAACCCTCACAACGAGCGTACGCGGGCTTTCTTAAGCAAGCTCAGTGAAAGGTGATTGGCTATGACTATAAAAAATGAAGATACCGACAGACTGTGCAAAGCGGTGTTGGCTCTTGATACAAAAGATCAGTGCTATAATTTTTTAGAAGATATATGCACAATCAAGGAGCTTAAGGCACTTGCACAGCGTCTTGAGGTGGCAAGTCTGCTCAGGGAAAAAAAGACATTTGCGGAGATTGTAGAGAAAACAGGAGCGTCAACAGCCACCATATCAAGGGTGAACAGATGCCTTATGTACGGTTCAGGCGGATACGATTATGTGCTTAATAAAATAGAAGAATAACAGTGGAGGTATGTGCGATGAGCAAGGCGGCAAAATTTTTAAAACTTGGAGTTTTTGTTATGCCGTGTATTTTTGCGTCGTCGCGCATAGCTTATTTTATAATTTATATGACAAGCATACGCTTTGCATTGCCGCTTTGCGTGTGCTTTTTTTTGTTACTGGCTCTTTGCATCGTATTCAGCAGAAAAATTTTTGATTTTCTCCGCGAAAACGCGTATGGAGCAAGGCAGGAGGCTGTTCTCATTTATGTGCTTGCAATATTTGTTGCGTGGAAATACAAAGGTGCTTTTATATTTGAGGTGACTCCTGTGTTAGACGTATTTAACATACTGGGCGCAGGAATTATTTTCGGGTTCTTTGTACTGCTTTTGATGAGGTGCGTTATATATATCGTGGAGAACAGCGGCTTTTTAAAGCCAACCAAAATTGATGCGGTATTCCTGATTGTTTTACTCGCGGCGCTGTGCGTTGAGGGAGTTATTTACTGCATGGGCATAAAAAAGATATTTGTATGGGATAATGCCGGATATTTTAAAACGGTGCTGTCACTAAACGAAATTTTCCCATCTGCGGAATATTTCAGACAGATGTATAATTCCGTTTTTACGCTTGATTATAATTATGTGATAATATTTTTTTCAAGCCTGATGTGCAAAATTTTTGGATCTTCGAGAATGGTATTTGTGCTATCTATACTGATTTTCGGAGTTTTCTCGTTTTATATGATCCTTCACCTCGGGTCAAAAAAATTGTTCTCCGGCTCTGTGGTACACACGCTGCTTGTAGTTTTTTTGCTGCCGTATGCAATATTTGCCGCAAATACGGGATTTGTGGATATATTGGGCTGTGTGCCGGCGCTTGCCGCCTGCCTGATATTTTTCAGCTATGAAAAGGACGAAACTGCGGTGCTGTCCGGAACTTTGCTTGCTCTGTCCGTTTTTATGAGGCGGTGGTACTCGTTTTATGCGCTCAGCTTCATAATCACTGCGGTGATTTGTGCAATCTTTCACAAAAAATACAAAAAGGCGATATACGTCTTTTTGGGATTTGCGTTCACATTGATGTTTTTTGCACAGCGGTTTGTCATGGAAAAGCTAATGGCGGACTACGGGAATATGTATTCTGCGTATAATTTAGGCATTAAAACAGACTATTTTCTTGCAGTCAGATACTTTGGTATAATTCCGCTTGCGGTTATGGCGGCCTATAGTGTTTACACGTGCTTTAAGAAAAAAGAATTTACTGTGGAATTGTTTCTTCTTTTGCAGATGGCGATATGCTTTGCGCTGTTTGTGTCCGTTCAGACTCATGGTCAGCAGCATCTGGCTTTGTACCTGCCGTCAGCCGCTTTGATAGCCAGGAGCATGATCTCGTCTGTTAAAAAAAAGACTGTTTTTGCAGCAGCTGCCGTGATATGTGTGTTCGCAACGGTCAATACTTACATTGTGCGTGTTCAGCCGACAAGTGTTGGAGAAATAAAGACTCACGCGCTTTTCCCTGATTATTCGGCATATCCGCCGCGGGACGAGTCGGCAGAGGAGATACTTTCCGTTACGGAGTATATGGACTCTGAGATAGGCGAAAAGGGAAAAACATGCTGCCTTCTTTCATCATCTCTTGCTCTGAATTACGACACGCTATCAAACGCGGAAATTTCTCTGTCAGTAAAGAAAAAATCTGAAGTCGACAGAGACAGCTACTTTCTTACGATAGCTGAAATAGACAGCCGTGACGAGCTGTCGGATAATCTTTTCAATGCAGATTATATCCTCTTTCCCGGTACGCTGCAGCTTCATCTTGCAGAAGAGGAACAGGAGGTAATAGCAGTCCCGTACCGGTTCATTACCGAAAATACAGGGTTTGGCAAAGCATACGAAAGGGAGGAAACCGTATTCAGATTATCAAACGGAATAGATATATTTATTTACAGGCGAACAAGAGATGTTACCGATTACGAGATAAGCGAAATAGCAGCTTTGATCAGTTAACATATTTTTCCTAAATTTATTGACTTTGATTTTTTTGTGATGTATAATTGTAACCAGGTAATATTATAAGAATTTATGGAGAAAATATCAGCAAAATGGAAAAAGGGGTGATCTGATGGCAAAGGAAGCGCTTTTGGAGATATTTGAAAGCGAAAAGCAGGCAGATGAGCTGATAGAAAAGGCAAGGCTTGAGTCCGCCGCCGCAAAGGACGCACTTATAAAGCAGACGCAGACGGAAATTGAGCAAAAAAAATCAGAATACAGAGAAGAGAATAAGAAAAGGCTCAACGAGTCGAGAAGCGGCGCAGAGGATAAAATAAAAAAATCGGACGCTGAAATAAAAGCTGAATGTGAAAAATATATTTCAAAGCTTGCAGACAGAGAAGCTGAGCTGTGCGCCGCTGCGGCAGAGTACATCAGGACTGTGAGGTGAGTAGTTTTGTCGATAGTAAGGATGAAAAAAATTTCCGTTATCGCGTTAAGCTCTGATTGCGAAAAGCTGCTCGACACCTTGGAGAGTCTCGGCGCAGTACAGATTAACAGCTGTGAGTTTGACGGGGTACAGCATACGAATTTGTCACCTGCTGCCGTTGAAACGCAGATAGACGCGGCAAAAAAAGCAGCGGAAATAATCAAGAAGTTTTCAAAGGATAGAAAAAACATAGAAGGCGGCAGAAGCTCACCGGAGCTCGCGGACGAAATACTTGAAACGTTTTCAAAAAAACAGAGGATTACAGACGAAATAGGAAAGATAAAGCTTAATGTATCAGCATTCAGGAATTATGAGTCGCTTGACGTGCCGATGGGTCTCAAAAAAAGCGAGCGTGTAAAATTCAAGACGGGTGTGTTTCCGGCGAGTGTCACAGAAGAAGAACTCAGGGAGATTTCTCCGCTGTCGTATACTGAAATAATAAAGAAAACCCAGTCAAAGACATACGTCTGGATAATGTACATGGGAGATATTACGGGAAAACTGCTTGATCTTGGATTTATTGAAGAAAAGTCGGACCTTACAAAGACCTGCAAAGAGCGCATATCGGAACTTAACGGTAAAATCAGGGAACTTGAAAATCAGGCAAGTGAGCTTGATGAAAAGCTGAAGAGCCTGGCAAAAAGGAGCGATGAGCTTTCTGTTATACCTCTTTTGAGGAAAACCGAGCGTATAGAGGCAGAAAACAAGATAGGCAGAACGGAAAAGACTGTGATTATAGACGGCTATGTCCCGGAAAACATTGCAGAAACCGTCAGGGGCGAGCTTACCGGAGCATACGTTGAACTGTCAGAGCCGGACGACGATGCGCCGGTCACGTTTAAAAACGGTGTATTTGCCTCACCGGTTGAGGATATAACCGCAACGTACAGTATGCCGTCTAAAAACGACATAGACCCTAACTCGATCATGGCATTTTTCTATTATCTGTTTTTCGGAATGATGTTTTCAGACGCCGGGTACGGACTGTTGATGGTTATCGTATGCGGGTACCTGGGATTTATAAAAAAAGCGAAAAACATGAAGCTCATGCGTATGTTTTTCTTCTGCGGAATATCGACGACGTTTTGGGGCGTCATGTACGGAAGCTTTTTCGGCAATGCCGTAACATCTGTTACAGAAACATTTTTCGGCAATGCCGTTGCGCTTAAGCCGCTCTGGATTGATCCTACAGGAGAGCCGCTGACTCTTTTGATATTCAGTATAGCGCTTGGGTTTATACAGATAACTGTCGGATTGTGCATAAAGTTTTATATGCTAATAAGGCAAAGAAAGATTGCCGAAGCGTTTTTTGATACAGGAACGTGGATACTGGTGCTTCTCGGTATAGCCGTGTATATCCTGGGAATGTTTGCAAAGCCGCTTTCTTCTGTCGGAATAGCTATGGCCGGAGTCGGTGTTGCAGGCTTAATCCTGACACAGGGCAGGGATAAGAAAAACATCATAGTTAGGCTTTTCAGCGGCGTTATAAGCCTGTATGATATAACGAGCTATGTCAGCGACATACTTTCATATTCGAGACTTATGGCACTCGGGTTATCTACCGGGGTAATTGCCCAGGTTATAAATATTCTCGGATCCCTGGGGGGTAAAAGCGTCGTGGGCGTTATAATGTTTGCACTGATTTTCGTAGTTGGACACGCGATGAATTTCGCTATAAATATGCTTGGTGCATACGTTCACACAAACAGACTTCAATACGTTGAGTTTTACAGTAAGTTTTATGAGGGCGGCGGAAAGAAATTTGTGCCGTTCGGTAAATATTATAAAATGTCATCAGAAAATAACTGATAAGAAAGGAATGATTTATTTATGAATTACGGATTATTTATCGCAATGCTCGGTGCTGCTATAGCAGTTGGTGCCGCAGGAGTGGGCTCAGCAAAAGGTGTAGGTATGGCAAGTGAGGCGGCTGCAGGAGTTATAACGGAGGAGCCGGAAAAATTCGGTAAGCTTTTGGTGCTTCAGCTTCTCCCCGGTACGCAGGGACTTTACGGACTTATCATCGGCGTAATGGTTCTTCTGAACATCGGAATACTTGGCGGCGACGCTCCTTCGGGGATTCAGGAAGGCCTTACCTATTTTGCAGCTTGTCTTCCTATGGCGATCGGCGGATTTTTCTCAGCTGTTTCCCAGGGCCGTGTGTGTGTGACAGGTGTTCACATTGTTGCCAAGCGCCCTGATGAAAGCTCAAAGGCGATAGTTTCAGCATCACTCGTTGAGCTGTATGCGCTTTTGGCATTCATAGTATCGTTCCTTATGGTGATAAATATCGGCGCGTGAGGTGTGCTATGGACGGTGTAAAAAATATATCCGAAAAAATAATATCCGATGCAAAAGCAGAAGCTGAGAGCATAAGAGCAGCAGCAAAGGCTGACGCTGAGGAGCAAAGAGGTAAGCTTTTAGCTGAGTTTGAGCGTGAGAAAAGCGCAGCAGAGGAGAAGCTTCAGCGCCAGATAAAGGAGATAGATGACGGCTGCCGCTACGAGATAGAAAGAAATCGTAAAAATGCTCACGCCAAGGCGCAGGCAGATTTTCTAAACAAGGTTATTGACAAGGCCAAAGAAAAAATCAGAAATCTTCCGGCAAGCGAGTACAGGGAGTTTCTGTATGAGCTTTTTCAAAAAACAAAGGGAGCAAGCGGTGGAGTTATATGCTTTGGGAAAGATGATTCTGCTGCGGTTAGCGATGAGTTTTGCAGGAAGCTTTGCAGTGAGGGCGGACTCACCAGAGGTGACGATATAGAAGGCAGCGGCTTTATAATCAAATACAGCGGCTACACAGAAAACGTGACGGTTGACCGCGTTTTTGAAGAGAAGCGCAGTGAGCTGCTCAGCGTTTTAAGCAAAGCTATCAAGTCGTAAGGGAGTTGGATTCATATGAATGGAGCGGACTACGTTTACGCTGCAGCAAGATTAAAAAGTCTCGAAAACAAAATGCTCCGTCGTGAGGATTATATCAGGATTGCAGAAAGCGGCAGCTATGACGAAGCATGCAGCCTGCTTTTCGACATGGGTTATTTCCCGCCCTCTGACAGGAGCCGTGATATTAGCTCCGCTTTGGAGCAGAAGGAAAAGTCTGTTTATGACGATGTCCTTGAGCTGGAGCTGCCTGATTGTGAGATGTTTTTGCTCGAAAACGATTTTTACAATCTCAAGACATGTCTTAAATGTATTTATGACAGGGAATCTCCGGTTGACCTTATGAACTACCCCTCACACGGGTGGTCAAGAGAAATATTTCAATGCTTTAGAGATAATGATTTCAGTATGGTTCCTGAGCCGTACAAAAGCATAACCGAGCACGCATATAAGATAATGTCGGAAACGGGAAGCGGTGAGGACACTGAAAGATATATCGATAAAATGTTTTACAAGACGGGGAAATCCTTCGGCGGGTTTTTCGCAGAGTGGTTTGAGCTTTTGAGTAAGCTAAGGGGCATAGATGCTGACGCAGAGAGAAAGAAGCTTGAATTTCTCAAAAGCAGAAAAGACAACGTGTTCGGTATAGAACCTGTTTTTGCGTATTTTTACGCAAAGCTTACCGAGGTGAAAAACGTCCGTATTATTTTATACGGGAAAAGAAGCGGAGCACCTCAGGATGTTATAAAGGAAAGGCTGTGTGATGCGTATGTATAAAATAGGCGTTATAGGCGATTATGACAGCGTGTGCGGCTTTTCTGCCATAGGCTTCAGCACTCGGTATGTTGAAAGCAAGGAGGAGGCAAAGGAAGCACTTCTTAATATGATATCAGAAAACTATGCTGTTATATATATGACTGAGGATTACTTTTTTGAGGTTAACTCGTATTCTACGGTTGTCTTGCCTCTGCCTGTCAGCGGAGAGGGGCTTGGAGAAGAGAGACTCGATAAATTTATAGAAAAGGCTGTCGGCAGTAAGCTGGCATGACAAGCCGAAATTATTTTGATTGAAAGGAAGCAGTATATGAGTGGTATAATACAAAAGGTATCGGGGCCGCTTGTAGTTGCCGGCAACATGGGCGATGCAAATATGTTTGACGTCGTATATGTAAGCGATAACGAGCTGGTCGGCGAAATAATCGAGATGCACGGTGACCTCGCATCGATACAGGTTTATGAGGAAACGTCCGGAATCAAGGTCGGTGAGCCTGTGAGAAGCCTCGGTTTTCCTCTCAGCGTTGAGCTTGGGCCGGGGCTTATCGGCAGTATATACGACGGAATACAAAGACCTCTTGACAAGCTGCTTGAGGTGTCCGGTGACAGGCTTGTACGAGGCGTGCACACAGAGGCTCTTGACAGAAAGAAGAAATGGCATTTTGTACCATGTGTTAAGGACGGTGACAGCGTTGAGGGCGGTGATATACTCGGAGAGGTTGCCGAGACAGACGCTGTAACTCATAGAATAATGGTTCCGAATGGAATAAGCGGTGTCGTTTCCGGAATAAAAGAAGGGGATTATACAGTAGATGAGGAGATAGCTAAGGTTTCGGATACATCAGTTACAATGATGACGAGATGGCCTGTGCGTGTGGGAAGACCATACCTCAAAAAGCAGCCGCCGTCAATGCCGCTGCCTACCGGACAAAGGGTTATAGATACATTTTTCCCGATAGCAAAGGGCGGTGTCGCGGCAGTTCCAGGACCTTTCGGCAGCGGAAAAACCGTGGTTCAGCATCAGCTTGCGAAATGGTGTGACGCTGACATAGTTGTGTATATCGGCTGCGGAGAACGCGGAAACGAGATGACGGACGTTCTAAACGAATTTCCTGAGATAAAGGACCCGAAAACGGGGAAAACGCTAATGGAAAGAACCGTTCTGATAGCCAATACGTCGGATATGCCTGTTGCGGCACGTGAAGCGTCTATTTACACTGGCGTTACAATTGCTGAGTATTTCAGGGATATGGGATATTCCGTTGTTTTGCTTGCGGATTCTACTT
>CALXSX010000092.1 GCA_944391265.1 uncultured Clostridia bacterium
TAAGTTTCCGTTTCGCTTCACCGAAGCGCTGGAAGTGTATTATTTCGCGCTGACGCAGAAACTTTATCACTTCTGCAACGTCCGGGTCATCGCAAAGACGGAGTATATTGTCATACACCGCTCTTGCTTTCTGCTCTGCTGCTATGGCGTAAACACAACATTACAAAGCCGCTATGACCTCGACCTCAACGAGAGCATTCTTCGGAAGTGACTTTACAGCAACACAGCTTCTTGCCGGCTTTGATGTGAAGTATCTTCCGTAAACCTCATTAAACGCAGCAAAATCATTTATATCGGCTAAGAAGCAAGTCGTTTTAACCGCGTTTTCAAAGCCTGCTCCGGCTTCCTTCAAAACGGCTTCAAGATTTTTCATAACCTGCTCCGTCTGCTCTGTTATATCTTTCCCTTCAATATTTCCGCTTTCCGGGTTAATTCCTATCTGACCCGAAGTGTAGAGCATGCCGCCGCACAAAATCGCCTGCGAATACGGGCCTATTGCGGACGGTGCTTTATCTGTCGATATTTTTTTCATCATTATACTCAGCTCCCTTATAAAATTTTAAATCCATCGTCTGTCAGTGCCTTGCGAATCTCTTTTATGTGCTCAAAATTGCGCGTTTCAAGCGTTAGTCTGAGGTAGCAGCCGTTTACATCGGAGCCCTCGCTTGCTCTTTCGTGATGAACCGATATAACATTTCCGCCAAGTTTTGCTATGATTCTTGAGACGTTCATAAGCTGTCCGGGTTTATCCATAAGCTCAATATCGAGCTGGCAGTTCCTCCCGGACATAATGAGGCCTCTTGTTATAACTCTTGAAAGTATCGTAACGTCAATATTTCCGCCCGACAGTATGCATACTGTTTTCTTCCCCGATATATCTACCTTGTCAAACATCGCCGCCGCAACCGAAACTGCTCCGGCGCCCTCGGTTACAAGCTTGTGCTGCTCCATAAGCGCGAGTATAGCGGCCGATATTTCATCGTCTGTAACAGTCACTATTTCATCAACGTATTTTGAGCAAATGTCGTACGTGAGCTCGCCGGGAGTTTTTACGGCGATACCGTCTGCAATAGTCGAAACGGAATCAAGTGTTTCGATATGTGAATCTCTTATAGAATTGAGCATTGACGGCGCGCCGGAAGCCTGAACTCCGTACACCTTTATATTGGGATTAAGGGATTTGATGGTGAACGCCACGCCGGCTATGAGACCGCCGCCTCCGACTGGAACTATTATAGCGTCAAGGTCCGGAATCTGCTCTGCGAGCTCAAGCGAAATTGTACCCTGTCCTGCGATTACATCGGGGTCATCAAACGGAGCTATAAACGTGTAACCCATCTCATCTCTGAGCTGAAGCGCCTTGTTATACGCGTCGTCATAAACTCCGTCAACGAGGCAAATTTCCGCTCCATAGCTTCTTGTAGCCTCTACCTTTGAAATCGGTGCACCGTCAGGCAGGCAAATTACCGCTTTTATTCCGTTTTCACGCGCTGCAAGCGCAACGCCCTGAGCGTGGTTTCCCGCAGAACAGGCGATAACTCCCTTTGCCTTTTCCTCTGCGCTAAGCTGTGACATTTTATAATAAGCGCCCCTCACCTTAAACGAGCCAGTTATCTGCAGATTTTCCGTTTTAAGGTATATTTCCGATTTAGGATTTATCTTGGGTGCATAAATTACATCTGTTTTCCTTGCAATATTTTTTAATATGTAGCTTGCTCTGTAAACGCTGTCAAGTGTTAGCATAAAATCCATTGCCTTTCTGCCCGAAAAAATATAGCCTTAGTTGAACCTTTCGCGGGAGGAGAAAGGCAACTATTACTCACATCAGACTTCTTATAAACTGCTCAGCCGCGCGCGGAGACCTGCTGCCTTTTGCAAGCGCAAACGCCTCGGCACGCCTGTCAAGCTCAGCTCTGTCGCATTGAACATTATGTCTGTATGCAAGCTCATGAATAATTTCAAGATAAAGCTGCTTTGGCGGCTTTTCAAAATAGACGGTAAGCCCGAATCTGTCTGAAAGCGATATAAGCTCCTGAACCGTATCGTTTCTGTGAACGTCGTCATCGTTTCTGTCTGTGAACGTTTCTTTTACGATATGGCGCCTGTTGCTCGTAGCATAAATAACGGCATTTTCCGCCTTAGATGATGCGGAACCCTCAAGCGCCGCTTTAAGCATGCTGAAATTGTCATCATTTTTATTAAACGACAAGTCGTCTATAAACAATATAAATTTAAGAGGATTGTCAGCTATCTTACCCATCACAAGCGGTATATCGACAAGCTGGTCCTTCCTCAGCTCTATCAGTCTGACTCCGTTTTTCGCGAACATATTGGCAGCTGCTTTGACGGTAGAGGATTTTCCTGTACCTGCATCGCCGCACAAAAGCACATTTGCCGCAGGCCTTCCCTCAACGAGAGCCTGAGTATTATCTATAACCTGCTGACGCTGCTGTTCATAGCCGACAAAGCTGTCAACCGATATGTTGTCCGCAGAGCGCACAGGCTTTATCTCACCGTTTTCAACACGGAACATGACCGCCGATGCAAATATCCCGTAGCCGTATTTTTCAACGCCGCCTATGCGGTCAGCGTAAATTTTTGCGAAGTCCGTTTCATGATTTTCAAAAAGCGGAATGTAGCCGTCATAGCTGATGCTTTTGCAAAGGCACTCCGGTGTTATTTCCGAAAGCTTTGAACAAAGCTCAAGCTCCGCCTTTACATTCTTTTCAAGCGAGTCGGGCGGAGTCTGCTTTTTTGCCGCTGTTTTTATGTACACGTTCTCGTCCTCACAGACCGCCTTGTACAAAAAATCAGAAAAGCAGCAGCCGTACGGCGCAAGGCTGTTTACAAATTTCCCATACAGATAAAGCTTTTGCCGGTCGTCGCCGTCACAGCTCAGATATTCAAGAAATGAAGACATCGGCGCCATATCAAGCAAATTTCTGAAAACGCTTATCGCCGATACCGCACACGCAGTATCCTTCAGCGAATCCGCAGTCATATTTTTTCACCTCTCAGCGCGTTTATTATTTTTGCAGTTACTTCGTCGGTTGTGAGGTGCGGTCCTCCGTGCGCAAGATCTGCTGTCCTGTAGCCAGCCTCAAGAACCTTATCGACTGCGTCTGTTATCATGTCAGACTCGCTGTTTAAATCAAACGAATACTTGAGCATCATAGCCGCTGAAAGTATCGTTGCAATAGGATTGGCTATATTCTGTCCCGCAATATCGGGAGCGGAGCCATGGATAGGCTCATAAAGTCCCCTTGAAGTTGTTCCGAGCGACGCTGACGGAAGCATTCCGATTGAGCCGGTTATCTGTGACGCCTCGTCGGAGAGAATATCTCCGAACATATTAGTAGTTACTATAACGTCAAACTGACCGGGGTTTCTCACAAGCTGCATAGCTGCGTTGTCAACGAGCATATCAGTACATTCAATATCCGGATAATCGGCAGCTATCTCATGCACAACCTTTCTCCAGAGCCTTGACGTATCGAGCACGTTAGCTTTGTCTATGCTTACGACTCTCTTATTTCTTTTAGCCGCAGCTTCAAAAGCGACCTTGGCAATCCTCTCTATCTCAAACCTGCTGTAACACTCGGTGTCATACGCTTCCTCGCCGTATTTGCCTTCACGCATACCTCTGTCACCGAAATATATACCACCGGTGAGTTCGCGGACAATCAAAATATCAAATCCTGCCTCAACTATGTCCTCGCGCAGCGGGCAATCACCCTTTAGCGCCGGGTAAAGCTTTGCGGGACGCAGGTTGGTGAAAAGCTCCATTGCCGAACGGATTCCGAGCAGAGCCTTCTCCGGGCGAATCCCGCCGGGAAGAGTATCCCACTTTGGCCCGCCAACAGCTCCCAAAAGCACGCTGTCTGAGGCAAGACAGCCCTTAACCGTTTCCTCGGGGAGCGGCTTTCCGGTCGCGTCTATCGCAGCACCGCCTATAAGGTACGGCGTGAACTTAAACTCTATTCCTTTCTTTTCGCCGACAGCCTCAAGCACTTTAACAGCGCTGTCGACTATTTCCGGGCCGATTCCGTCGCCCCTCAGCAATCCTATATTAAGCTTCATAAGTAAATCACGCTGCCTTTCAATTATTTAAAATCGCCCTTGCGTATCGACTCAACAAGTCCTCCGTTTGCGATTATTCTCTGAATGAACTCCGGGAACGGCTCAGTTTTAAAGCTCTCGCCTGTTGTCTTATCGAGAAGCACACCGCTGTCAAGGTCAGCCTCGACCACGTCGCCGTTTTCTATTCTTTCAGCCGCCTCCGGGCATTCAACTATGGCAAGGCCTATGTTTATTGAATTTCTGTAAAATATCCTTGCAAAGCTCTTTGCTATAACGAGAGATATGCCGCTTTCCTTTATTGCTATCGGCGCGTGCTCTCTCGACGAGCCGCAGCCGAAGTTATATCCGGCAACCATTATGTCGCCCGGCTCAACCTTTGACGCGAAGTCCTTGTCTATGTCCTCCATGCAGTGGGAAGCAAGCTCCTTTTTATCTATTGTGTTAAGATAACGCGCGGGAATAATTACGTCCGTATCAACATTATCACCGTATTTCAAAACCTTTCCGGTAAATTTCATCACACATTACCTCCCTCTGCGAT
>CALXSX010000093.1 GCA_944391265.1 uncultured Clostridia bacterium
GCTGTAAGTGATATGAAAAATATAATACTGCTGCCGCACATGGCTTGGGGTGCATACGAGGCGAGAAAAAGGTGTTTGAGCGAAGTCGCCGAAAATATAAGGTCGTTCTATGAGGGTGGAAATAAAGGAAGAATAGTATAGGAGATAATCAAATGCAGAGCGTTTTGGAAGAAATAAAGAATTCACAGAGAATAGTAGTCAAGGTCGGGACATCGACACTTACATACAAGACGGGAAAGATAAACCTTAAAAGGATAGACAGGCTTGCCATGGTTTTATCGGACCTTCATAACAGAGGCAAGGAAATAATACTTGTATCCTCCGGCGCTATCGGTGCCGCTGTGGGGAAGCTTGGTCTTGCCGAAAAACCAACTGATACGAAATACAAACAGGCGGTTGCGGCAGTAGGTCAGTGCGAGCTGATGTATATATATGATAAGCTTTTTTCTGAGTACAATAATACGGTAGCCCAGATACTCCTCACAAAAGAAGACGTGAGTATCCCGAAAAGGAAACGAAACACGCAAAATACGTTTAACGCGCTAATTGAAATGGGAATAATCCCGATAGTCAATGAAAACGACACTATAGCCGTTGATGAAATAGAGTTTGGTGACAACGATACGCTTTCTGCAATAGTTGCCGATTTCATAGACGCTGACCTGTTAGTCATGTTCTCTGATATTGATGGGCTTTACGACAGCGATCCGCATAAAAACAGGGATGCCAAGCTGATTGAAACAGTTTATGACATAGATTCTGTGCGGTGCCTTGCAAGCGGAGTTGCCTCAAACCGCGGAACGGGCGGTATGGTTACAAAGCTTGATGCGGCAGAAATTGCAACAGCTTCTGGTATAAACATGGTTATAGCAAACGGAGAGAATATCGATTCGCTTTATGATATACTGAAAGGAAAAAGTGTCGGTACACTGTTTGTTTCAAAAAACTATACAGGGAGTGAGGAATAAATGGAAAGTCTTATTGAAATCGCACAAAAGGCCAGGCAGGCGAGCTATAAGCTTGAGGGCTGCCGAGTGAAGAACGAAGCGCTTCTGGCCATGGCTGATGCGCTGGTAAAAAGGCAGGATGAAATACTTTCGGCAAATGATAGTGATCTAAAAAACGCCGAAAATAACTCAATGAAAAAATCTATGCTTGACAGACTTCGCCTTACGCCGGAGAGGATAGCCGCTATGGCTGACGGTGTAAGGAAGGTAGCTGAGCTTCCTGACCCTATCGGCGAAGTTAAGAGGATGTGGAAGCGCCCTAACGGACTGCGAATAGGCGAAAAGCGCGTTCCCCTCGGAGTTATCGCAATTATATATGAATCAAGGCCCAATGTCACGGCAGACGCTGCAGCTCTTTGCCTTAAAACATCTAACAGTGTTATTTTGCGCGGCGGAAGCGAGGCTATAAATTCCAACGTCGCTATAATGCGGGTAATGCGCGAAGCCGCATACGCGGCAGGCGTTCCTGAGGGCAGTCTCAATATTCTTGAGGATACTTCAAGACAGACGGCAACAGAGCTTATGAGACTAGGCGGTTATGTAGACGTGCTTATTCCCAGAGGGGGTAAGGGGCTGATTAAAAGCGTTGTCGAAAATGCAACAGTTCCAGTTATCGAAACGGCTGCCGGTAACTGCCATGTGTATGTCGAAAAAAGTGCAGACCGCAAAATGGCCGAGGATATAGTCATAAACGCAAAGGTCTCAAGACCATCAGTGTGCAACGCGTGCGAGACTCTGCTTATAGACAGCGGCTACCCGTACGCCGCCGAGCTTCTTGATGCACTTTATCAAAACGGCGTTGAGATAAGAGGCTGTGACAGGACAAGAAAGCTCAGACCCTATGTTCTGGAAGCATCTGAGGAGGACTGGTACACAGAGTATAACGACTATATAATAAGCGTTAAAATAGTTGACAGTATTGACGATGCGATAAGCCACATAAATAACTACAACACGAAACATTCAGAGGCAATAGTGACCAATGATTATGAAAAGTCCCAGCACTTTTTAGACGATGTAGATGCCGCTGCGGTTTATGTAAACGCATCAACGAGATTTACAGATGGATTTGAATTTGGTTTTGGCGCGGAAATAGGTATCAGCACCCAGAAAATACATGCGCGAGGCCCTATGGGGCTCGAAGCTCTTACGTCAACAAAGTATATTATTTACGGAGACGGTCAGATAAGATAGTACGTAAGTGACAAATGCAATATTTTAACGATTGACTTTATTATGCAGATGTGATAGAATAAACGGTGGGGTGTTTTTAAATGGCATATGTTATGGAATTAACCCGCGAAAAAACATATGAGCTTTTGGAGCTTACTGTCAGAAACGGAGCACGTCCGGTTGTTGTTTTGGAGGATCCCGACGGCATAGCCCACGAAATTTACGTAGAGCTTCTTTTTTCTGACAGGGACGATACTGTCATATTTGATTACAGCGATTTTATGATGGAATACGTGTTCAGTGTTGAAAAAATGCGGGAGCTTTCTGATAAAGCATATGTTGTGGTTGAGGATGTCAGATACTTGTACGGCAAGTCTGCAACATCCAAGATATTGGCAGATTTTGTCCGTAAAATGAACGAAGCGCAGACAGGAGTTTTGTTTATAGGCAGGCGTGCAAAGCTTGATATGGCTGAATTTACAGAGCTTGCCGACGAATTTATTCAGTACATAATAAGTATTGACAGCGAAATGTGAGGTAAATTACAGTTGAAAAATCCTATAGTGAAGGTTTTAATAATAATCAGCATTGCAGTCGTGTTTGTATTATCTGTAGTGCTGTTTGCTGTGCAAAACAAGGAACTTAGAATAAAGTACAGTGAGGCGGTCGCATATGCGGAAAGCGGAGACTATCAGACCGCATATGACACCATTTCTAACATGGGAGAATACAGAGACTCTGAGGAGCTCGCACAAAATTATCAAAACGAGATTGAGTACGAGAAAGCCGTATCACTTATGGAATCCGGTGACTACGATGCCGCACTTGAAATTTTTTCAGTGCTGAACTCGGGAGATACGATTTTTAAGGATGCACGTGATCTTGCAAACGAGGCGCAGTACAGAAAGGCAATAGAGCTTTGCAGCGAAGGCGATCTCGACAACGCGTTTATAGAATTTAAAAATCTTCCGTATTCTTTTAAGGATACGCAGAAGAGATTAGATGAGCTTCAGAATGCGAGAAATTTTATCGGTAAATGGTACAGCAAGGAGTACCAGATAGATATGGATATAACAGGTAAAATATCAGCTGAAAACATAACATATCTTGATGTTGTAATAAGCGACAGGAACGGTTTTTTACTTGGGACTGAGGATTACGTTCTCAGAGGTGAAGATCTTGTGCTCGATGTTGACAGGTTTACGTGGGATATGTTTGATGACGGTTCGCGGTATGCAGTTCAGTATTCCGATAATCACATTGACATTGTCAGACTGCGGTCGGGAGATTCTGTGGAGCCGGTACGATTTGTCAGAAAACTCACGGATTACAGCGGGATTGACGGGAGTTTAAATGATTCGATGGATGATGTTGACGGGGGAGTACGTTAAATGAAAGATATTGTTGGAATAAGATTTAAACCGGTAGGTAAGATTTATTATTTTGACACTGCAGATTGTGAAGTAAAAACCGGTGACGGTGTCATTGTAGAGACGGTAAGAGGTGTTGAATTCGGTAAGGTGGTGTTAACGAAGTCAATAAATGAATTGGATTTTGATAAGCCGCTTAAGCAGATAATACGTATTGCCGGTAAAAAGGATATAGAAAAATATAATGAAAACAAGAAAAAGGAGAAAGAAGCTCAGGCAATCTGTGAGGAGAAGATAAAAAAGCATGGGCTTGAGATGCATCTTGTTGATACGGAGTACACCTTTGACGGCAATAAGCTTTTGTTTTATTTTACAGCCGAGGGCAGAATAGATTTCAGAGAGCTTGTAAAAGATCTTGCGAATGTTTTCAAAACGAGGATAGAGCTCAGGCAGATTGGTGTTCGTGACGAGTCGAAGATAGTAGGCAGTGTTGGCATATGCGGCAGGGATATATGCTGCTCAAAGTTTTTGGGAGAGTTTATGCCCGTTTCAATAAAAATGGCTAAAGAGCAGGGACTTTCGCTGAATCCTACCAAAATATCCGGCGCGTGCGGAAGGCTTATGTGCTGTCTCAAATACGAGCAGGAAGCCTATGAGGAGCTTTTGAAATCCGTCCCCAAGCACGGTGCGCTTGTTAAAACTCCCGCCGGATCCGGCAGAGTAGAAAACGTGAATCTTTTAAAACAAAAAGTGTATGTAAAAATCGAAAATTCCAATGAGCAAACATTACAAGAATTTGACGCGAAAGATGTAAAAATTATAAGAAATGCCCATACAAAAGGCGAAAGTGAAAAAATTGGCGAAGAAATTTTAAAAAGCCTTGAAGATTAGAAAAAATTATGATATAATTCAAGGGTACAGGGAGATAAAAATCCTTGTTTTTTGAAGATAAACCTCGGTAAGAGGGTGTCTAATATTTTAAGGAGGTGTGTTTGAATGGCATACAAAATTTCGGACGATTGCATCAGCTGCGGTGCTTGCGAAAGCGCTTGCCCTGTTGGCTGCATAAGTGCAGGGGATTCAAAGTACGTAATTGACGAATCAGCATGTATCGAATGCGGTTCTTGCGCAGATACCTGCCCTGTCGGCGCTCCTTCTCAGGACTGATGCCTTTGAGAATGAAGTGCGGCTTGTGTATATAGCCTTAAAAAGTGTGCCGTAAGGCGCACTTTTTGTATTTGATTTATTATAAAAATTTATTGCAAATTATATATCGGTGTGATATAATTATTTCATGCAGAAAAAATCAGCCGTTGTTTTTCTTCGGCAG
>CALXSX010000094.1 GCA_944391265.1 uncultured Clostridia bacterium
AGCGGCGGGAGATATAGCACGGCAGTTAGATGAAAACAAGGAAAAAACAGAAGAGCTTATGCAGGAGTGGGAAAGCCTCAGCAACGAAATAGAGGAGGATAATTTTTAATGAGAGCCGTTGTACAAAGGGTAAAGAGCGCGTCTGTTTCTGTCGGAGATGAAATAGTGGGAGAAATAGGTGCAGGACTTCTTGTTCTTGCCGCAGTAGCTCCTGATGATGACGAAAGCGATGTTTCGTATATAGCCGAAAAAATAGTTAATTTACGTATATTTTCAGATAATAACGGTAAAATGAATCTCAGCGTATCAGACATCGGCGGAGGCGTTCTGGCAGTGTCCCAGTTTACGCTTTTTGGAGACTGCCGAAAGGGCAGACGCCCGAATTTTTCGGGTTCGTGCGAGCCTGTCAAGGCAAAGCACCTCTACGAGCGACTTGTTTTGGCGATACGTGAAAAGGGGTTTGACGTGCAGGAGGGTGTGTTCGGCGCGGATATGGACGTGCAGCTCGTTAACGATGGACCCGTGACACTGCTTCTTGACAGTGAAAAGCTGTTTTAAGAAAAGTCGTAAAAATTTTTTAATTACCTATTCCATTTTTGGGAAATATGTTGTATAATAACCTTATTAGTGTAGAAAGGCGAAAAAAGCATGGAACAAATGTCAAGAAGCTATGCGAGGGAGAAGGCTTTTGAAATAATATTTGCCATAAACCTGAGCAATATGACAGACTATGAGCTCGACTGCCTTAAAGACGAGCTTAAAGACCATAAAAAGCATATGAAATATATACGCACAGTAGTCTGCGGCGTGCGCGATTCTCAGGAGGAGCTCGACGGCATCATATCGCAGAATCTCGGAGACGGCTGGAGCATAAACAGGCTTTCAAAAATGTCGCTTGCAATACTTCGGCTTGCGGTTTATGAAATTAAGCATATGGAGGATATACCTGTAAACGTCAGTATAAACGAAGCTGTTGAGCTTTCTAAAAAATACGGAGATGACGGCGAGCCCCAGTTTATAAACGGCATTTTGGGTAAAATTTCATCATGAGATTTATCGGATTTGATACGAGCAACTACACAACGAGTGTTGGTGTGTGGGATGACGGTGAGCTTCGTTCATACAGGCGCATACTTGATGTAAAAAAAGGAGAGCGCGGGCTTCGTCAAAGCGATGCGCTTTTTGCCCATGTTAAGGCTTTGCCCGATATAATTTCAATGTCGGCGATATCAGGAAGCGTTGACGGAGTGGGAGTCAGCACAAGACCGAGAAATGTCGACGGCTCGTATATGCCCGTTTTTCTTGCCGGCGCGGCGGCGGCAAGTGCGGCAGCATCATGCGCAGGGGTGCCGCTTTACAAGTTCAGCCATCAGGAAGGACACATAATGGCGGGTATTTACTCGTCAGGCGCATTTGAATTGCTTGACGGAGAGTTTTTATCGGTACATCTATCCGGAGGAACGACGGAAATTTTAAAGACTGAATTCAGCGGCGGCAGATTTGTATCGGAAATAGTAGGCGGGACAAAGGATATAAGCGCCGGTCAGCTTATCGACAGGGTAGGAGTTTTGCTCGGATACAAATTTCCGTGCGGCGCGGAGCTTGACAGGCTTTCCGCAAACGCCGCAGGGAAACTGAAATTCAGGACGAGCGTTGACGGCGGATATTTCAATTTATCAGGCCTTGAGAACAAAGCGGCGCAAAGCGGTGAGGAGCCGGGGGAAACAGCTTTTGCGGTTTTCAGCGCAATTGCCGAAACTCTCAATAGGTCGCTTCAGTTTTGTATGAACAGATACAGGACAGGGCGCGTTTTGCTTGTTGGCGGAGTCGCTTCAAACACGTATATACGAAAGGCGCTTAAAACGATTGACTGTGACGGAATGTATTTTTCGTCTCCTGAGCTTTCGTCAGACAACGCGTGTGGGGTGGCGGCGCTTGCTGCGCATATGTACGCTGCGGAGAAAGGAATCGGTTTGCTCAATGGAGATAAGAACAGCAACAGTATCGCAAATAAATAATTATATAAAAAGAGTGCTTGACAGCAACGGTATCCTGAACCAGATTTGGGTAAAGGGTGAAATTTCAAATTTTAAACTTCACTATTCAGGTCATATGTATATAACGCTCAAAGACGAAGGGTCTGTGCTTAAGGCAGTGATGTTTAAAAGCGCATGCCGTGGACTGACGTTTGAGCCGAAGGACGGAATGAAGGTGCTTGCAAGAGGCAGAATTTCTGTGTATGAGGCGTCGGGAGCATATCAGCTTTATATAGAGGAGATGCGCCAGGACGGCATAGGCGACCTGTACGCGGCGTTTGAGAAAATGAAAAAACGGCTTGGCGCAGAAGGCCTTTTCGATGAGAGACACAAACAGCCCATACCAAAGTTCCCGGAGCGTGTCGGAGTGTGTACGGCGTCTACAGGCGCTGCTGTGCGCGATATAATAAACGTCATTACAAGGCGGTATCCGTGCTGTGAGATAATACTTTACCCTACAACCGTGCAGGGTCAGGGCGCAGTGGAATCAATAGTCAGCGCGATTGAGTACTTTAACCAAACATCCGGCGCCGATGTCCTCATAGTCGGGCGCGGCGGCGGCTCGATAGAGGATTTGTGGGCGTTTAACGAGGAAAAGGTGGCGTATGCCATATACAATTCAAAAATACCGATAATATCGGCTGTGGGCCATGAAACGGACTTTACAATAGCTGATTTTGTGGCAGACCTGAGAGCACCGACACCGTCAGCTGCGGCGGAAATAGCTGTTCCGTCCTCCGCAGAGTTACACTCTCGGATAAATATGCTTTCCGGAAAGCTTTATCAGAGCGTGTCTAGGCTTAGCCAGATGAGACGGCTGAGACTTGACGCCCTAAAGCTGAAAAGTCCATCAGAGTTTATAGGCGAAAGCTATCTTAAGATAGACGGATTTTTAAAAAGGCTTGAAAACGGAGCACAGCTTAAAATTGTAAACGGGAAAAAGGAGCTTTATAAGCTCACAGGCGCGCTTGATGCATTAAGCCCGCTCGCCGTGATGGCAAGAGGGTTTGCGGTGGCTGTTGATGACAGCGGCAGCGTGATGAAATCGGCTGCGGATATAAAGCAAGGCAGTGAGTTTACGCTAAAGCTTTGTGACGGTGATAAGCGCTGCAAGGCGATAGATTAAATTTTTTACGAGGTAAAATAGATATGAAATTTGAAGAGGCAATGGCTCAGCTTGAGGAAACGGTCAAAAAATTAGACAGCGGAAGTGCGTCTCTTGAGGAGTCGCTTGAACTGTTTGAAAAGGGAATAAAGCTTTCAAAATTGTGTCAAAAAATGCTCGATGACGCAGAAAAGCGTGTTTCCGTGCTGACTTCCGGCGAAAACGGCGGCATGGAAAAGCAGACTTTTCCCGACATTGACGAGCAGTAGGGAGTGTTTTGATTGCAAAGATCACTTGAAGAATATATAAGTTTAATTGAAAATAAGCTGTCCGAGTATAATCCTGTCAGGGATAATCCTCAGGTAAAGATATACGAGGCGATGAATTACAGCCTCGGCGCCGGAGGAAAACGGCTCAGACCGATACTGCTTCTGGAGTTTTGCAGAATATTCGGCGGAAGAGAGGAAGATGCAATGCCGTTTGCGTGTGCACTTGAGATGATACACACCTACTCGCTTATTCATGACGATCTTCCGGCTATGGACAACGATGAACTCAGACGCGGCAAGCCGACAAATCATATAGTGTTCGGCGAAGCGGCTGCCATCCTTGCAGGTGACGCGCTTTTGACAAAGGCGTTTGAGATATGCAGCAAACCTTCCGGCTGTAGTGCTGAGCGTCAGATAAGGGCGATAAACATGCTTGCATCATTTTCCGGCACTGACGGCATGGTTGGCGGGCAGGTGGTTGACCTTGAAAGCGAAAATAAGGACATTTCTATGGATACGCTGAGGTATATGCATTCGCTTAAAACAGGTGCGCTTATAAAAGCGGCGTGCATGATAGGAGCTGTCATCGGAGGAGCGGACGAGAGCGGAACAGAGGCTGCCGGCATGTTTGCCGAAAATCTCGGAATAGCTTTCCAGATACGTGACGATATTCTTGACGTAACCGGCAGTGAGGAAGAGCTCGGCAAAAAAACAGGCAGTGATGAGAAACTGAAAAAAAACACTTACGTCACTTTTCTCGGAGTGAAAAAATCGCAGGAGCTTTGCCGCGAATATTCGGACAAGGCACTTAAGGCGCTCGATGATATTGACAGTGATACGGAGTTTTTGGCTCATATGGTTGGCAAGTTAGTTGACCGAAACAGTTAGGACACAAAAAAACAATCAACGCCCTAACCGGTTTATTGTTTTAAAATTATTGATTAACGCCGCCGCGACGCGGCGGAATGGAGATTTATATGAAGTATTTAAACGAGTTTTTAAGTAATGATATCCTGTGGTCTGCAATAATCGCATGGATTGTGGCACAGGTATTGAAGGTGATACTTGTTTTTCTCGATGAGCGGAAAATAGATCTTGGAAGAATGTTTGGCTCCGGCGGAATGCCAAGCTCACATTCATCGTTTTCGGTAGCGCTCGCTTCATCTGTAGGTTTTACAGAGGGGTTTAACACCAGCCTGTTTGCTATTTGCTTTTGCTTTGCTGTAATAGTCATGTACGACGCTGCCGGAGTAAGGCGCAGTGCCGGGCAGCAGGCAAAAATTTTAAATAAAATAGTTGAGGAATGGGGTAAGGGCGATTTTTCAAACACTGAAAAAAAGCTCAAAGAGCTTGTGGGTCACACGCCGATTGAGGTAGTGGCAGGAGCTGTACTCGGTCTTATCATATCAATAATCAGATTTGTATGACGGGAAATATTACCGCTTGACCTCAATGCGTTTTCGGTGTAAAATATATTTGCGGGGCAATCCGCCCCGCGGCTATGCAGTCCTACATACCGTGAAGGAAAATGAGCAATTGAGCGTGATACCTCCATCACCTTTTGTCTCATTTTCTTTTTTTATTTTAGCGCCGGAATTCCAGACGACGCTCTTATTTGAAAGGATTAGTTTTTGTTATGATAAGGTTATACGAGGTAAGGCTTGAAATAGACGAGCCGACAGAGACTCTTGAAAGAAAATGCTCCGAGCTTCTCGGAGCGCATGTGAAGAACGTGCACCTTGTTAAAAGGTCGATTGACGCAAGACGTAAGAGTGATATTTTTTATTCGTGTACGGTTGACTGCGAGACGGACGGCAGGATTCATATGTCAAAGCACGTGCGGCACGCACAGGTGAGTGAGCAGGTCTACGAATTTCCGCACTTTCAGCCGGCAGGAACGGTAGTTGTGGCCGGCAGCGGCCCGGCCGGCCTTTTCTGTGC
>CALXSX010000095.1 GCA_944391265.1 uncultured Clostridia bacterium
GTCAGCGTATATTTTTTGAGCTTTTTCGGTTGCCATATCGCCTTGAATAATAAGGTCTTCGAGAAAATTCTCAAGGTCTTTCAGCTCATCTTTAAACTCCTCCGTTGTCTTTGCCGTAAACTGTATATTCTGACGCGCCGCGTCGTTATATATCTTTTTATATTCTTTAAGCCTATTCTCTTCATAATCTTTCAAATCCGGACCTGTCAGTTTTACAGATGTTTTATTACCGCTCGAATCAGTAATATTTACAGTCTTGCTCTTTTTGCCGTAAGTAAATCCCGGTGCGTCATCGGTATCAAGCTTTATGCCGCCGTAATCATACCAATCCCGTGCCGACTGAAGGCTGTTTGGTCCGAACAAGGGCGCACGGATGATGTTGCCCGGTGTCCTTTCAACCTCATACGTTTTATTTCCTTTAGAATCTACTCCGTAGCCTCTGGCCAACGCCTCTATCCCCTGCCACGTCTTTTTAAGCTGTGAGCCTCCGCCCAATAAACTACCGACACCGTACAAAAGCGGTTCATCCAAAGAGCTAAAAAGACCCGTCCCGTATCTTGTGGGATCGTTATCTCCAAATATTGTTTTACGAGAGGGAAAGTTTATATTGAATATCTTAAATCCGTACTCAGGATATACCCTTGCAAGAGCCTGCCCGCCTAACATATTGCTTGCAATGTTTCCGGCAATATTTGCCGCAATCCTTCCCCCTCCTTCGTCCTTTCGAATTCCGTCTACTATTTCGCCCATTGGATCTATTATACCACCGTCCGAACCTGTTATCCACTCTTTTAATGCGTTTATTGCAAATGCCGTTATAATATACATAAACATAGCTGGCGCTATATACTTTGCCGCTCCTGCAAAGCTTCTGTTTTTTATACCGTCCCGGCTCGGGATTTCCCCTGCTTCAATAGCTGCATTTACTGCATCATCAATGAGAATTTTAACATCCTCATCTTTTAGCTCGCCTGAATTTATTCTTTCCTCAAGCTCTGAAAGCCGCCTTTGAGTTACTCTCTGTTGCCCCTCGGCAATAGCTTTTAATATCTCGTTGTTTTTAGCTTCGGTTTCCGCAATATAATCTAAATATATATCTCCCCAGATTTTACTTGAATTTACAGGCTCGTACATAAACGGCAGCAGTATACCCATAAGGTGGCTGCGGTAAATACTTGGCATCTCGCCTATTCCTCGACCTCCGACCATTCTCCTTGTCACATCATCTGCGTATCTGATGGGCTGGACTTCCCCTTTTTTAACAGCCTTGTCATATGCCGAATACCATATAAAGGTTGTTGCGGCTTTGTCGAAAATCTCAAGCATAGCACGTGATGCTTTGTTTATGTTAGCTATAATACCATGATCAAATTGAGAATAAAAATCGGCATATCTTTCCTGCATAAACTGCGATTGTCCTATTCTTTTTTGCATCTCCTCATTTCCCATAAGGTCCAACACAGAATCTTTCAAGCCTTTTGCAAGACTTTCCGGGTCGTTTATGTATGCAATACCGTTTGGAAGGTTCATTCCTTGCGCAAACATTGTATTTATATTAAACAGCACCATTGCCTTTTTTATTCGCCTTTCACCGCGTTTTATAAGGTCTGCCTTATTTCTTCCCATAAACCCCTTGTCAAATACCAATCTGTCTATTTCGTCCGTTTTGTTTGAAAGCTCAGTTGCATACCTATTCAAATGAGAAAGAAACATTCCGAGGCTATCGTCATTATTTTTGTCAGCGTTGCTTTGCGGGGTTTCCAAATCCTCCCTAAACCCCCTGAACATCGAAATAGCAGGGTCAATCGCAATCGCATACGAAGCTTGCGGCAGGTAGTCCAAAAAACCACCCACTGCATCAAACTTTGTTTTTTCACCTTTTCGTTTTTGATATATGCTATGCCAAGTCGATAACGGCTTTGTGTATTTGCTAACGTCTACCAAACGATAGTCAATGCCTTTATTTCTTACATTGTGTATAGATTTCCCTACCCGGTTTATGATACGGTTCAAATAATCTGTTACAGTTTTTTCTTTTGCTGTTCCCATCTCAGTCTCTACCAATTCGCCGAAATGCCGAAAATAGTCTTTCCTTTTTTTAACGAGTTTTCCGCGGGAAACGTCTCCATTGGTTAATTCCTCTATACGGTCTTTTTGCCGTTTATAAAGATCTTGAAGCCGGTCATTAAGTTTCTTTTTAAGTTCTTCCATTTTTACTCCCTTTTTGGATTCCAAATCAGAGATAAGCTTGTCAAGTTCAATTTCATTAGCTTTTGAAGCTTCACTCGTTTCAATTATTTTCTGACGATTACGGCTAATACTATCTTCTATCGCCTGATATTTTTTACTTTCTTTATTTTTAACCTCGGAAAGCTCTTTCTCTTTATTTCTGATTATTTCTTCAAGCCTTGAAATCCGCTCAGCAGCCGATTTTTTGAGCCTCAGCTTTAGCTCTTCCTTATTAACCTTTTTAATATCAAGCCTGTCGATAGCAGAAAAATCCCCAAGCTCACCAAACTCACCATTTAAAAGAGCAAGGTCAATAATATTAATCTCGTGATAGATGTTTTTAAGCTCTCGTTCAATTTCAGAAATTCGTTTTTCAGCATTCGGATAAATCTGTCTGCGGCTGTCATTTACTGCCTCAATAAGCCCGTCATACATTTGCCGGAATATTTCCTCAGCTTTTTGTACTTTCTTTTTGTCGGCATCGCTAAGTTTATTATATATTTCCTGAGCACGTATGGCATCAGGTCCATATTTTGAAATGCTGTTACCGCCCTTTATAATCTCGCCATAATACTGCACTGCTGCCGAAAGGTCGGAATCTTTTTTGATTCCCAAGCCCTTGACAATCTCATTATTAAGCTTTTCGGTATAAAACTGCTGCAATGCAAGATAATTCTTTTTAGCATCTTCAAGTGAGTCGAGTATTAAAGCTTTAAACACCCGATAATCATTTTCACCAAGGAATTTTCTTGCACCCCTCCAAATATTATCATATATAAAAACTCTGTCTTTATAAGCTCCGCTCTCGCCCTTCGCGTGTATTCTCTGCACCAAGTTCTGATATGTTTCATTTCTCCTTAAATCCTCTCTTGTTGTCCTCTTAAAGGTTACCACATCAACGCTTTTCCCGGTCTCTGTAGTTCTCCGCTCCAATTTCATATCCGGCGCAAGCAGCCTGTTTAAATACGGACTTTCAAGTTCTGTAACCTCATAAAGCGGACTTTCTTCTGTCTCTTTCGGCTCAGCGTTTTGTATCTGCCGGATTAATTCCTCTACTCTGCTTTCTTCGCTCCTGTTTTTTAAAAACTCTATATACTCATTTTGTGCCTCGTATTTTTCCTTTTCTTCCGCTCTTACCATATCCAATAATCTTTCTGCCACCGACTGGAATTTTTCAGTGTCAAACTCATCTGTAAATAGCTCCTGAAACATTCTGTCACGAAGATCTTTTACATCCTCTTCGGTATAGTCATCTATGATTTTCGGGTCAAGCTGGTCTCTCACTTTCACAATCTTTAATAACTGTTCGGTAGGCTTTACAATATCTGCCGGGAATATTTCGGGATATATTGCATTAAGTTCCTGATAATATACGTCAACAGGTGTTCCGATATTGTTAATCTTAACGCGGTTAAAATTTTGCTGTCTGAATCTGTTATAGTCGCCTATATCGGATTTTGTGCTGTCGGGTACCGATATACCGTCCTCTCTAAGCTTTGTTATAAGGTCGCGGTATTTATCATACATCTCGCTGTCGGTAATATACGCATTATTTAACATTTCCCTTGCAAGCTCATAAAGATCATTATATACCTTTTCGCCGGTCGTGCCGCGCGTTTTGTCATTGTTGATACTGTCCTGCAGGCGGTCGTATGCATTCTCAAGAGCCACAGCTATTTTTTTTGATGTTACCGTTGTACCGGTGGATTTTTTTAATCTGTCCGCAATACTTCTAAAATCAAAGGCTCTTTGGGTTTCGTCCTCATAGATTTTTAAAATATTGTTTGTGCGGTCTCTCTCTCCTCGCGCAGCTTCAGCTTCATTACGCAAATAGTTTGCGGTTTGGTTTAGCTGTTCCATTTCCTGCTGTGTCTTTTGCCGTTCTTTGGCAATATCTTCTTCCATCTTAACTATTTCTCCGGCAAGCTTAGAATTCATTTCAAAATCCTGCCCGTATGCATCAATCAAAGCATCTACATCATCGGATATTTTGTTTGCCTTCTTTTCAGCCTGTACATTGTCATAGAGTGCCTCACCCCAAAGCCTTGCGGCGGTGTCCCAGCCGTTCGTGCTTTGAAATTTCGCCTTTGCGTCACGTCCTGCGTCCCTTGCAAATTCTAAAAACTTCATAGCAAGCGGCATATTTTCACCAACTGCAAAATTACGTATGTACCGCTCATTTCTTAATACTTCACCCAGTTCCGCCGTGGTCTCCTGTAATATTATCTCATCATTTACCTCAAAGGTTTCAAGTCCCAATTCTGAAAGTGCAGCATTTATCCGGTCATACCTTGCGCGCACCCTCTTTTCTATCGCGTCCCACTCGCGCGGCATATCACGTTTTACAGTGTCAATCATTTCCTGGTATTTGGGACTTTTGGATATGATGTGCGATATCTCGTGCTTTAAAATCGTTTTCCAAGGGTTTTTCCCTCCGGGTTTTATGTATATGGTTTTTGTGTCGGGGTCTACATATCCATCTAAAACCTTGCTATCTGTAATCTCAACATTATACCCGAGTTTCTCCGCAGTGTCTAAAATTCCGCTCCTTTGATATACTCTTATAGTATTTCTTATATCTCCTGCCGCACCCATCAGAGCCGTCTGACCTGTACCCGACAGCGCGCCGACAATACCCGAAATAATTGTATCTTTTATATATAAATCTATAAATGCGTCTTTTGCTCCCGCCTTTGCCGCGTCCTTCTCATTCTCGCCGCTGTTTATACGGGCAGTGGTGTACTCTTTTGCACGCTTTGCAAACTCCGAACGGTCGGCGCGTATTATCTGGTCGGCGATATTTGACAGAATATTGTTCGAGCTTTCCTCTAAAAAGTTTATACCTCCGGCTTTTGCCGCTTCAACCACAAACTCCTTTACGGTGTTTTTTGGTGCTTTAAAAGCTTTCATCATTTTTTCAAACGGCAGTTTTTCGGTCGCGTATTCAATAATCCCCTGTGCCGCCGCGTATGCCGCAGCTTCTGCCGGGTCAGAACCTTCTTTTACTGCATTGTAAGCGGCAGACCCTGCCGCGCCTCCTGCCATTATCCCAAGCCCGCCCGACAGTGCGCCGCCTAAAGAACTTGAGACGCCAAGCGCAGCCTGGTTAAGTATGCCCGAAACTCCGCCCTTTTCTTTTCCCGCCTCGTCCGTAAGCCGTCCGGAGCTTATAGCCTCAGAGTATCTCACGCCTCGAAACATTGGGTCTGTTTCTCTAAGCTCTGCATACTCACCCGGCAAAAACCTGTTTTGTATTGCCGCTTGCGCGGTCTTAACATACGCCGGCACAGAACCCAAAGGAGTAAGCATATTTAAAAGGTTTGCCGCAACCGCGCTTTTTCGCGATATGTCCTCTACCTTTTCTATATTGGGCTGTATTTTTTCTGTATCATACCTTTTTTCAATTTCCGGCTCTATGTAGTCAAGATAATCCTCTGCCGCTTCTTCGCCTTTTGTCTTTAATATATATGCGTATATTTCCTTTTCCTCATCCGTCATATACTTTGTATGTGATGCGTCCTGGACTGCGCCCTCTTTGAGGGATGAAATAAGGCTGTTTTTCCCGCTCTCTTTAAGCCCTGCTTTTTCAAGTAAGTTTATAAGATGATAGTTAAGATTCTTTTTTGTATCATACTCCAATATCTTATCTTCCGCAGTCTTCAGGTCACTTTCACTTAGCCTGCCTGTGCGGTAGGTCTCGGCTTCCTTTATATTTTCTTTTGTACTTTCCTGTTTTTCAAGGTATGTATTTTTCTTCTTTGTTTCTTTCTCACCAAAGTATTCCGACTCTTTATTTAAAAGGTCGTCAAGCGGCTTTATATATAGAGGTCTTGTATCCTTTGCCGGAAGTATACCGTATTTTTCAAGTACATTTTCTTTTTTTTCTTCGCTGTCTTTCAGGGCTTTTTCGCGGTTTTGCCTTACCATCATATACCTTTCAAAAGGCGCTGCATTTTTCACGCTCTCTGAAAAAGGTCCGTACCCTTTTTGTGCAATACTGTTTGTTGTACTATTAAATATATTTTTGCCTATTGGAGTGTCAAACCCTGTTTTATGAAATACAGTGTAAGGTATAGGCTCTGCACCGCTTGAGTCGCTCCCGGCGTACCTGTTCCAGTAACTTTCGGTTATGTTCACACCATTCGGGCTGTAATACTCTTCGTGCAGATGCGCACCCGAACCCACCCCGGAGTTTCCGGAGCGTGCAAATACAGTCCCTGCCGGTATACTTTGTCCGCTTTTGAAGTTCCCGAAATCCTGCAAGTGCTGATAATGCAGAATGTTTCCGGCAGAGTCCTTAAACTCTATCCAGTTCCCGCGCGCGCTGTCGGTGCCCGATTTATAAAAAGAAACATCAATCGGAAGTGATAACTCAGTACCTTTTGGTACAGCCCGGTCAATGCCTTTGTGATTTGTTGAAGCGCCGGCTATCCCCGTATTTCTCGCCCCGGTTTTTGACGTTATACGGTATCCGGCAAAAGGTGAATTGGTATTTATAAAATCATCGGCGTTTTTTGTGCTTTCAAAACCCGACTGCGAAACAAAGGCATTGCTTTTTACTTTTTGCGGCGATGTATCTTTTTTTTCTGATGTTATGCCTGTTCGGTCCTCTTCTCTTTTAACCGTTTCTTCAAAACCTGTCACATCTTCCTTTTTCTTTTCCTTGGCAAGCGTTCCCAACCTGTCATTAACTTTCCAAACCTCCATTTTTTACCTCCTAAAACTCGCCCAAAGGCGTCCAGTGTTTTATAACTTCCTTTTTCGGTGCAAACGCCGGCTGCGGCAGAAGCATTACAAAATACCTCAGCGCGTCATATATATGGTCCTCGCACTCGGTGTCCACATCTTCAACATTGATTTGTGAATATACCAAACTCGGCAAAGTCCGTATTGTCTGGCAGCAGTTTTTAAAAACATAAAGCCCGGGTCTGCCTTCGCTGTCAAACGCAAGCCGCTGATGTACCCGCATTTTTCCCGACAGCCTTTTGTTGTCGGCTTTTTCAAAGTATACCCCTTCTTTTTCAAACATCCTTACTATTGCGTTTGATTTTCCGTATGATTCATCCCAGATAGCAGGGTCAGCGACACCGTATATATAATTTCCACCCTCAAGCTCGTTTTCTATTTCTCTTACTCTTTTAGCCTGCACGCTTGCCTCTTCCTTGACCCCGGCATTTGCCCCGCTTGACCCGTAAAGTTCGCGGTATAAATACGCCCGTCCATCCTCGTCCACCGCAAACCAAAGAACAGCGTAAGGCTTTGAATACCCAAAGTCATACGCTCTGTATCTTCGCCAGTGTTTCGGAATAACAAACGGCTCGATAACGTGTGTGTTTATACCGGATAAATAGTTTTCCGGACGGTCGCGCCATTCGGTAAAGACCTGACCTGTAAAAGAGTTCCAGTCCCCGTATAAAAAAGCTTTTTTCTCAGCTTCCGGCAGCATTGATAAACTGTCCAGATACTCACGGTTATTGTCCAAGAGTATTTTGTTGTCAAACACGGTAGAGGGAATAAACACCCTGTCGCGCACAGTCTCAATGCTGTTGCCGTCAGGGTCGGTTATAATATTCTTTTCAATAATGGTTTTCTCGGGCGCTCCTGCGTCAATAAACCGCGCTTTCACCCACGCATGTCCAATCCCGCCCGGGTTTGCAGTCGCTCTTATATAAACTCTTGAGCCTTTGCCGTTTGCACGGTTACGGCTCATTAAATACATATACTCCTTTTCGGTAAATTCAGTCAACTCATCAAAGCCTATAAATTCATAGCTTAAACCTTGAAAATTCTGATAGCTTGTCTTATTAGGCATTGACCTAAAATAAATCTTAGCTCCCGACGGGAATTTCCAGACGTGGTGCGTAGCGTTGTATTTTGCGCCGGGGGATACCGATTTATAGTACCTTAAGGATTTTGATATAAGCTCTTCTAATTTCGGGTAGGTCTTGCGTATCAACACCGCGCGGTAGTGCGGCAGGTGAATTTGTCTTAAAGCTTCGATAACCAGCGCTTCACTTTTTCCGCCGCCCGCCGCTCCGCCGTATAACGCCTCATACTCGCCGCGCGCCATAAAATCCATCTGCCGCTTTTGTCCCTGCCATATTATATTGTTCATTTCGACCCGCCACTAAAATATGTTCCGTATACTTGTTCGTAAAATGACTGATCATTTTCTCCATCAGGTAACACCATACTACCGTCTTCATTTTCTTTACCAAGCATTTCCATCTTATATTGATGTTCAGTATCAGCCTGTTCCTTGTCGATTGCGGCTTGCTTATCAAGCATCTCGAGTGCATATTGCTGTTCAATGCTGCTGTTTTCCCGCTCAAATGCGTTATTCATTGCTTGTGTCGTTCTGTCCTCTGCGGCATTAGCCGAGATTTTACCCAAGTCATACCCATATGCTGCCGCAAGTTCTTCTAAGTTAAATTTATGGCTTTGTTCCAATGTTTTAAGTTCTCTTTCAAGCTGGATTTTAGCCTGATAATCAAGCTCAGGCTTTGTAACTTCTTCGAGAATACGTATTGCGCGGTTAATTTCAGGGTCGTTAATATCAGGGTATGTGCCGTCCGCACTTTTATTAATCCCCAAAACCGCCGCTGTACTGTCGTCCCAAGCCCCTGCCGCCTGTGCTCTTTTAATAGCGTTGTCAAGTATTGATGTGTCGGTTGCGGCTTTTTGCTGTGCGAGATTCTCAGTGTTAAGCATACGCTGGAACGCACTTTGTGCAACTTCCCTTTGGCGCGAAAGGTTGTCAAGACTCTGACCGTACTCGGTTTCATACATATTCTGTGCGGTCTGCATTTTGTTCTGAGCGTTGGTTATTTGTGCGTTAAGCCCGGCTGTAAACTGTTCATAAGCAGTATCATACACTTCGGGCAGTCTGTCCATAAGTTGTGAGGTATAATCATTCTGCACGCTCCCGGCAGCAGCAAGAGCCGCAGAGGACAGATTTCCGCCGTTTTGTGCTGAAGCTCTTGCCTGCTGGTCGCTTGCCGCTCTTGCTCCCTCTCTTAAATACATCTGCCTGTATGCCTGCCAATACGGATTATTTTCAAGCTCCGCCGCGGTCATACTGTAGTTTTGCATCCGCTCTATTGCCGAATCTATCTCATTCTGATTTTTAGCAATCTCGGTTTTGTAGTCTTCTAATAAGCGTTCGTTATCCTTTATATTCATTTCGTTCGCCAAATCAGAATACATCCTGTCCGCATCGGATTTTCTGACCCACGCTCTGCCTGAATCGTCTATATATGCATAAGGCACGCTTTTTCCTGCAAGGGTTACCTCACCTGTTGCCGGATTATATCCCAAAGCGTCGGTAATTCCGTATTTGTTGTTATAGTCGGAAATCTGTATAAGCTCGTCGCCGTCGATAGCTGCCGCGCGGTTTATGGCATTATATACCGTAGCTTTCGGCGCATATGTAGTGCCTGCGATATTTACACTCGGTGCAAACAGCCTGCTGCCGTTATATGTCACATATTCTCCGTCATAACCTATTTTGTTAGAGTCAAGCCCCGCATTCTCCATAAGCGCGCGCACGCCCCAGCCTCCGGAAGCCTGATCATATGGCACGTTTGATTTTACATATCCTTTTTGTGTGTTTGCCGGGCTGTCATTTCTCGGTTTTGTCATAACACTGCCCGAACTATCTGTCATACCGTTCGATGCTGCCGTAACAACTTTTTTTACTGCACTGCCGGGTGTGTTTTTTACAATGCTGTTTGCAAAATCATCTGTCTGCTCGTTTTTTGCCTTACCTAAGCTTTCCAATGCGCCTTTGGGCTTTGTTTTTATGAATTCAGTTTCAGTAAGCATTTTTTACCTCCTGTTCTTTTTTAAGTTCTTTTAATGCTTTGTTTACAACTTCCTCATTATATTCAAGCTGCTGTAAAAATTCAAAAAGGAAATCATATAAAAAATTTATATCCGCTTTCGTGTTTCCTGATCTGCCGGGTCTTTTGTACTTCATACTCCTGCCGCTCCTTCCTGTGCCATATTCTGCGCCATAGCCTGGGATTGTTTTAATTCCTCGTTCTTTTCACTAATAGCTTGAATCAGGCTGTCTTTGCCCTCAAACTGGAAAAACGGCAGAACCATAAGCGAAATATCAAGATTCTGCGGCAGGAAAAACCCGTTGTTCCAAAGTGCTAAAATAGTCTGATTATTTGTTTCACGCCTAAACGCGTTTTGTTTTTGCGGTACTATCTCTATGTCATAGTCAATGTTTTTGTATTTTGTATCAATAGCAAACCCTAAAGCGTCACGCTGCGGGACTGCCTTTATAAGCTGTTCTCTTGAAAATCTTGTATAAGCTGTTGTGCCGTCCTCGTTGGTAATTCGGTATATACGCTCTTTTGTATAGTGCTGACGCATAAGTGAAATTACCATCTTAATAATTTTTTTATATGCGTCATAGCTGTCGGATATAACAGCACGTGACTGCTTGTCACCGGCTTCCTGAAGTGCGGTTATGGCAGACGCTGCCGTAACGCCCCCTGCCGCTCCGCCGGTTGATACGTCCCTTGTTGATGATACTTCTTTTAATTCGGTTATTTTCTGGTTGCGGTAGTTAATTACACCGTTTGACAGCTGTCCAAACTCAATTACACGAAAAGCCTCTTCTGAAATGTTAGAGCCTTCTACTATTTCCTTTCTTGTATCAGACAGGTCATCCATATTTATACCTGCATTGCGGTTTATGAGGTATTTGTTTTTAGACGTTAAAAACGCATTTTTTAAAATTGCACTGTCAAGCTTATCTACATACATCTGTGGGTTTTTTGTTATATCCACCGTCCCGAACCCGAACGGGTTGTCAGCTTCCGGATACATATTGTCAAATACTACCGGATAAAGACCGCTGTCATACATACCGTCTTTGTACTCTTCCAAATCCTCGCTTGCAGCTATAACCTCTTCCTGACAAAATTTAATCAAATGCACTTTCCCGTCTTTTTTATAGTAGCAGTCGATTACTTCGGATGCGTCATATACAGTCTTGTTTTTCTCATACCCAATTGTAGATACATCACCCTCAAAAAGCTCTGAATATTCCGGATACCTCTGCTTTAAAATATCATTGTCAACGATATTGGCAATATATAAAAACTTTGATTTTTGTATGTCCTTTATATTCATATCCACAAACACCGACAAAAAATCAAGGCTGTTAATTATGATATTATCAGCTTTTGCGTCATAGAATACTCCGTAAATCCCGGTACCGCATATAAGCTTTTGCCTTATGTCTTTTTTGTACGCATCGGAAAATCCGGACATTTCAAGCTGTACAGGCATAATCTTTGAAAGAATCCTTGCCGCGTTTTCGTCGCTCTCCTCGCGCGCCAGAAAATTAGGTGCCGGGAAGTTGTCAAGATAGTCCGCATATTTGTTTTCAACTGCGGTCAGGATATATGCGGTTTTAGGTATCGTCTCATTATTTTCCTTATCATAAGCCAAAGTATACGCGGCTGTGTAAGCCCTCACATTTTCCGCAACCCTTGTCTGCAGCCTTTCTTTGTCAGAACGGTATCTTATATATGTATCCCAAGCTTTTTGTATAAACTCTTCACTCAAAATCCCTTTGTATTTCATATCACACCATCCAATTCTTAAGCCTTCTATGATCTCCGCCGTTTGCCCTTATAAAGTAAGCCATATAATCATTGTATCTTGCGGCATATAAAGATATATACTGCGAGTATGCCTCATAGTCACGCTGGTAAAATGCAATCTGTGAAAGTATGTAGTATATATATAAATCCTCATACGGAGACGGTACGGCAGTATACCCTTCAAGTTCTGCCGGGCGCGGCTGACTGTTGCTTTTAACTATGTTTTTTTCAATATCGGCATTCACCGTATCTATAAAAGACAGTTTTTCTTCAGTGCTGTAATCGTTCGGATATAACTTGTCAATTCTATCTATTAGCTTTTCGTACTTCATCTTTTAAGACCTCCTATGTATGCAAATCTTTCAATCGAATAAAGCGTTACGCTGCCGGCGCCGGAAAGACGGATTCTGTAAAAGTTTTTGTGAACAAACCGGCAGGGGAAACGGAATATTTCCGGCTTTTCACCTAACGATGTAACCTCTCTTTCATATACCAAATCCCCGTCTGCGAACACTTCGCATTTCATACTTCCCGAAAGCTTAGCCCGTACATAAATCTCATTTATGCCCTTGTCGGTCATAATACTTTCAAATAAATCCTTTGATGAGTATACCCAATCCGAACTTTTAATACCTTCAAACTCAAAAACCTTTGCGCCGGAATAGAACTTCCCGTCAAAGGTTGTGCCCTCAGCATTTGTATCAGATGTCAAAACCGACCATCCATAGGCTATGTCAAACATCAGGTATTTTGTTATATCATTTTTTGCGCATACTATGTATTTATCATCTTTTGAAACAGCAACAGCATTTTTAAAAGTCTCGGTTAACTTCTGAGATATTTTTTGCGGATTTGCACCCGAAAAGGCATAAAACCCGTTATTCGATAAATATATAAGGTTTCCTCCGCATTCTGCAATAGAGTTTTTGTCAATACACCCAGCATTTTTTATAACGCGCGAAAGCGTCATATCAGAGCCTGCGCCGTAATAGATATATGTTTTTGTTTTCGTAAAAGCCAAAAGCGAATTGGAATACTCTGTCAGAGCTTCTATATCCTCATCTTCGCCGATAGATAAAAACCCGCCGTCCGCCTCACTCTCCGGCATAAAGTCGGTGTATCGTCCAAGCCCGGAATATATTAATTCCTTTTCGGTCGTTGTCAGATACGCCCTGTTTTGGTATAGGCAAAAATTATCCGCACTCTCCGCTCCCGTCAAAACTCCTATATAATTAAGCTTTATAGCTGTACACGAATACTCCGGGTAAACATTATATCCGAATTTTGCTATATCCTCTCCGTTTCCATCTAAATATCCATATATGGGACTGTCATCATATACATAATCATATCTTTTTAATGTATCGTTCCATTTCTCAAAATGTCCGATTATTCCGCTCTCGATTTTATTTCCGCTCTCGTTGTTCTTAGAAAAAATAGTCGTTCTTGCTTTTAGGGTATATTTATTTTCTTCATCATAATAAAATATGTTTCTTAAAATTTCACTGCCGCCCGGACGGCGCGGAATAAACGGCAGTTTTGTTTTTCCGCTCTTATATACAATATCGTACTTTGCCCCCTCGTTTTCATAAAGAGCGTCAAGCACATTTATAACTCCATTGTCTTTTGAGGACTGCCCGCAGGCATCTATAACGAATCTTACGGGGTGCTCGCTTAAAAAATCATCAAAACAGTATTTCTCAGGATTTAACCTTAATCTGTCACTTTCCGATACCGAAAGATATAAAATACTGCCCTGCCTGCCTAAATACTTTTTATACTCCTCATAAGCTTTAGCACGTGACGGATATTGATCTCCATCTGATACAGCCGAGTCAGCCATAAAAACCATATAATAGCTCTTTTTGCTTGCTTCTTCAATATACTCCATTCTCGGCTCGTAATTTGGTCCGCCCGTCATTTTATACAAATATAACGGCATATTCTGGTAATCAGGCGGAAGATATTCACCCAGCATATCGCTTTTAAGCTTTCCGTCCTTTTCCCTTTGCGTCTCTGTGCCGTTTGACGTTCCAAGCGTGTTATACTCCCATATTTTAGAATGTATGCCTTCGGTTGCAAAAATGATATACCTTGTCCCGCTCTTTTTTATTTCTACTTTGTCCTGAGCCGTTATTACAAAATCTTCCAGACCGCTGTACTCTTTCTTTTCCCCCTCAAAATAAAAATACCCGCCCGCAACACCGGTCATATATTTTTTACCGTCTTTTTCGCATAGCTCATAAATACATTGCACATCGGACGGCACTATACACGCGCCGTCCGATTTTATGTATATGTCATAAGCCCCGGAAAAGCCGCCCGATGCCGCAGCAGGATACAGATCAAATAATAGATTTTGAAATTCGTCAGATTCGCTGTCTCTACCAACCGGCAATTGATTAAGTCCGTCAAAACTCGAAACAACACTGCTGTTTCGCGCCGGAGGCTCTACATATGGATACTTCATACTCTTTATCCTTTCATTCTGTCCAAAACAACCATTATCCTAAGCATATCCTCAGAAAGATTTAAATCATCAGCAGCCGCTCCCGAAAACCATCCACTATCAAGATATTTCTGCACTATAGCCCGTCCCCAGTCCGGCACATCCTGCGTATAGTGATAGATTTTCGGCATTTGAGATTTTACTTCTTCGACTTCTTTTTTTAACTCTTGAAGAGCCTGTTTTAATTCTTCCATCTCTTTTAATTCCTCTCTTAATTTTTGCGGCAATTCCCAGTTTGCGCTTACCTCAAAATGCGGGCGGTCAGGAGTGCTCCACGTCCCGCCCCAAGTTATGCCAAGGCTTGCCGCAATCTCTCCGCATTTATCAAAAAAGCCTGTGGAGGTATCATACTCTCTTCCACGTATGTTTTGGCAAATATCCCACGCGCGGCGGCTTGTGTGACGTGAATTTTTAGTCCACGTCACAATCTGTCCCGGGGTGGTACGCCCCTTGGCGTATAATTCATTCTGCCGCTCCTGTGAGCGGTAAGTTTCGGTTATTTTTACTTTTAGCCCTGCTTTTTCGCAAAGGTCAAGAAAAAGCTTGCAAGCTTCTTGTGCCGCAGGAAGAAGCGCGGATATATCTTTATATACTGCTGCCATCTTTTCCACCGCCTTTTAAATCTGGTCGTGAGCTTTTTTGTTTATGTGTTTTCTTAAATGCTCGTATGCGTCTGTGACCTCTCCATTGCATTTTAGCTGCTTAAGACCGTTTAAGGACGCAAGCATACCATAATTTAAAACACAAAGCTCATCCTTTATTTCTTTTATGTCATCCGAATGCTGATGTCTTAAGTCCGCAATGTCATCTGTCTGCTTGTCCTGCTTTATAAACCACTTTATAACTGCAATCGCAATACCGCCCAAAGCCGCAACCGCTCCAACTAAGGATGCGAGTTTAATTATTAAATCGACTGTTTCCATTCTATTCTCCTAAAGCCTCCGAAAGCTCTGACCAGTCTCCCGTCTTTCTCGCTTCTACAACCGCGTTGTAATGTGCGTCAATAAAATCCTTCGCCGCTTCAAGTTCTTTTAAAGTGATGTTGTCAACATCTCCCACATTTACAGCATAACGCATCTTTCTGTATGCTATATGTACGTCGTTTCCGTGTGCCTTTGCAAAGTCCATAATTTCATTTACTGCATTTTTAAGTGTCATAATTTCTACCTCCGTTAATTATCATTTTTATTTTCTATAAGCTGAGTGAAAAGCTGATGTAAACCCGTAGATGCCAATCCGGAAAACGCGCCGCCGACTATAGCTTCAACAGATATAGTATGCAGAATCACACAGGATAGCACCGCTCCAAGCACAGCAAGAATTGTTGGTATGAATTTGTTGTCAACGTCAGCTATCCATTTTTTTATTATGTATCCTACTACTAAACAAGCTGCAACCGTCAGCGGATTTACCAAAGTTTCAAAAAACGTCATATCAAAGTTCATAGTTTTCCTCCTGTTCGTCTATTATTTCTTCAATA
>CALXSX010000096.1 GCA_944391265.1 uncultured Clostridia bacterium
GGGGTGTATACCGGCTGGATAGCAGACATAGAAAACGGGGCAAAGGCTGCCATAACGGCTTTTGATTGGGCAGGCCTGATTCTTATTTCGTTCGTTTTGCCCGCCGTTATAACATGGCTCGTAGCAATGCCAATGCGGAAAAAGGGACTTATCAAAGAGAACGATTTGCTTCTTGATATATAACTAAAGCAAAGCGTTGCTCCGATTTAAAATAATTTTACATATTACGTTGCTTATGAAGGTAAAACAAAGCCGCTTCGGATAAATAAAATCCGAAGCGGCTTTGTTTTTTATTGTAGATTATTTTTCGGCTATGTAGTTACCGTATACCTCGATTTGTGAAAGCGCCGCCCAGGAGAGCGGGTCTGACGCCTGCTTAAAGTTGGTGAGGTGTATCAAATCCGTAGCCTTTGGAGTCTCAAGCCTGAACGATTGACCTGAGTTGCTTTTCTCAAAGGTTACAGGCATCCTTGTGCCGTCAGAAAACTCCACTTCAAAAGATTTCCAGTATGTGTCGTGGTCATCTCTGAAATCCGCTCTCAGATAGAACACAATCGTATCTACAAGAACATTTTTCCCGAAATACAGATAGTACTCAATATCCTCGCGCGCACCGCCTGCATATGACTGGAACGGCCAGTTACCATGCTCGTCCTGGCATATTACGCCGTCGATTGAGTTTCTTTCCTCAAACGAAACCTCGTCTCTTGTTACGTGGTTCGCCTTTGCGTAAGGAAAGAAGCTTTCCTCATAGCGCAAAGCGGCGCTGTTTAAAGCAACATTCCTGAATCCGTAGGCTTCATCATGGGAAACATCTCTTGCACAGACGATGTTTATATCAGTATCCCATGTGCATTTTGCGTATGTCAGCCTCTTGTCGCCCTGGGGTATTGCGTATTTAAAGTGCTTATCCGGAACGAAAATTATGCTTTCCGCAAGATGGTCTGCTGCCCTGAACGAGATAAAATCGCTGTCTGTGGTTACATCGATGTAATCTCCGTCATCGTATTTGTTCCTGTAAACACAGCGGGCAAAATTGCCCTCTGCCTGAGCCAGTACCTCACCGGCTTTGTTTTTTATTTTTATGCTTATCATATATCAATATCCTTTTGATAGATTACTGCGGCTGTTTGCCGATGTAGGCGAGTATTCCGCCGTCAACGTAAAGAATGTGTCCGTTTACGAAGTTTGAAGCGTCAGAAGCGAGGAATACTGCCGGGCCTCCCAGATCCTCGGCATCTCCCCAGCGTGCAGCCGGAGTCTTTGAAATGATGAACTTATCAAACGGATGTCTTGAGCCGTCGGGCTGAATCTCTCTGAGCGGAGCCGTCTGCGGCGTTGCAATGTAGCCAGGACCTATGCCGTTGCACTGGATGTTGTACTCACCGTATTCTGAAGCGATATTTTTTGTAAGCATCTTAAGTCCGCCCTTTGCTGCGGCGTATGCTGATACCGTTTCTCTTCCGAGCTCGCTCATCATTGAGCAGATGTTTATAATTTTGCCGTGACCTTTCTTAATCATTGAAGGAATTACCGCCTTTGAAACGATAAACGGGGCGTTAAGGTCAACGTCTATAACCTTTCTGAAATCCTCAGCGCTCATATCGCACATCGGTATTCTTTTAATTATTCCGGCGTTGTTAACGAGAATATCGATAACACCTACTTCTTTTTCTACCTTAGCTACGAAATCGCCTACAGCCTTTTCATCAGTAACGTCGCATACGTAGCCGTGAGCGTCGATTCCGTCGGCTTTGTAAGAGTTTAAGCCCTTGTCAACAAGCTCCTGGTTAATATCGTTAAATACGATTGTGGCACCTGCTTCTGAAAACGCTTTTGCGATAGCGTAGCCAATTCCGTATGAAGCGCCTGTTACAAGCGCAATCTTTCCGCTTAAGCTGAATTTATCCATTTTATATTTACCTCCGTTTAAATTATTTAAGCTCGTTCATGGGTACATCGTCCATATCGGTGAACGTCTGATTTTCACCGCACATACCCCAGATAAATGTATAGTTTTTTGTGCCGCAGCCGCTGTGTATTGACCAGCTCGGCGAAATAACAGCCTGTTCGTTATGCATTACGATATGCCTTGTTTCGTCAGGCTCGCCCATGAGGTGGAAAACAACGGAATTTTCGTCCATGTCAAAGTAGAAATAAACCTCCATGCGTCTTTCGTGGGTATGGCATGGCATAGTGTTCCATACGCTTCCCGGCTGGAGCTCCGTAAGACCCATTGAAAGCTGACACGACTGCATTACTTCAGGGTGAATGTACTGGTTTATCACTCTGAGGTTGCACTCCTCTGCGCTGCCGCAGGGAACCTTCTTAGCCTTTGTTATATCAATGTGAACGGTCGGATATGTGGTGTGTGCTGGGCAGGAGTTGATGTAGAATTTAGCCGGGTTTGCCTTGTCATCACTCTCAAAAACAACTTCCTTTGTGCCCGTTCCTACGTAAAGGCCGTCGCGTGGATTCAGTATATATTCTTTTCCGTCAAGTGTGATTTTACCTTTTCCGCCGATGTTTATAACACCGAGCTCACGGCGCTCAAGGAAATAATCAGAGCCGAATTCTTTGCCGCCCTCAAGCTTAAGAGCCTTTTCAATCGGCATAACTCCTCCTGCTACTATTCTGTCGAAGTGGCTGTATGTGAGGTTAACCTCATCGGCTACAAACACTGTTTCGATTAAATAGCGCTCCCTGAGGTCCTCGGTTGTGTAAAATTTTGAGTCCTCCGGATGAACCGGATGTCTGATATCAAGTTTCATGATGAATTCCTCCCATGTATTATGATAATGATGCTTTCTGAATTTTCGAAACATCACCTGATTATATTATACATAAAAAGAAAAGCAATGTCATTGCTTTTCTTTTTAGTAATATTGCAGATTTAACCGGAATATGTCAGCATTATTTCTGCTATGTAAAAGTAATTTTATTCATTTTGGGAAATACTGTGCCATTATTTTTGTCTAATATGCTGTAATTAAAAATATAGCTTGACTTAATATGAAAAATAATGTATAATATTATAGCTTTTAAAAAAAGCAGTCCTTGCCCGGCTTCGTAGCCGGGACATAAGTCCATGAGGAGGTGTAAAAATGGCTGAAAAAATTATGAACAGCTATGAAACTATTTTTATCATCGACGCGTCTTTGGAAGAGGATGCGATCAAAGCGCTTCAGGAAAAGTTTGTTTCTCTGATATCCGCTAACGGAACAGTAGAGTCTGTTGATGAGTGGGGTAAGAGAAGACTCGCTTACGAGATAAAAGATAGAAACGAGGGTTATTATCAGCTCGTTAGCTTCAAGGCTGATCCTGAGTTCCCGAAGGAGCTTGACAGACAGTACAAGATCACAGACGGTATTTTAAGAACAATTATCATTCGTAAGGATGAGGAGTAATTCGTCTATAGGTTGGAGGGAAGCGTAATGAACAAAGTTATTTTAATGGGCAGATTGACTCGTACTCCGGAAATGCGGCAAACGCAGTCCGGCGCTACAATGGCTAATTTTTCCATCGCAGTAAACCGCCGTTTTCAGAAAGATCAAACTGATTTCATAAACTGTGTTGCATGGCGTCAGAATGCAGAGTTTATATGCAGGTGGTTTGAAAAAGGCAACATGATCGCTGTTATCGGCAGTCTCCAGCAGAGAAAGTATACCGATAACGAAGGAAAAGAACGCACAGTGTATGAAGTCGTAGTGGACGAGGCTTATTTTACGAGCTCCAAGGCTGAGGCGGCCGAAACAGGATACAACCATTCCGAAAGCGGATTTAACGGACCTTCTGCAAGCAATGACTTTGGCGCTGACACGCCGCCGTTTGATCAGGGCGGATTTGGTGTTATAGAGGACACTGACGATGATTTACCGTTTTAATTATTGATGATAAGGAGGAAGTTTCGATGACGGAGAAAACTGCTGAAAGACCGCAGAGAGCAAGACGTGCAAAGAAAAAGGTTTGCATGTTCTGCGTAGATAAAGTTGATCATATCGATTACAAGGATACTGCTAAGCTCAAGAGATATATTTCTGAAAAGGGCAAGATTGTTCCGAGACGTATCAGCGGCAACTGCGCTAAGCATCAGAGACAGCTTACAGTAGCTATAAAGAGAGCGAGAACGATCGCTTTGCTGCCATTTGTGGCTGAATAATTTAAAGTTGTGTTTTTGCAGTAAGATGACTGCTTAAAGGCCGTTTCCCCCGGTGATTTTAAATCACTCCGGAAAGCGGCTTTTTGTTTGCTGCATTTTGCGTAGTGAAATCAGGAGGCGTCATTTATAAATTATAGTAACGCTCAGCTTTGCTTATATAAATTTAAAAAAATTTTATTTAAAATAAATAATCGGATACGCTATTGCTTAAAATAAGGTTGACATTTCACCAATTTGTGGTACAATTATTATATAGTGGGAAATTTTGCCTGGATTAAGATACAAGACTGAAAGGATATACTGATGAATAAAATTGATACCGAGATTCTCGAGGTTGAAAAAGGATCACATGCGGAGCGTGCCGGCATAAGACCGGGCGACCGCCTTTTAAA
>CALXSX010000097.1 GCA_944391265.1 uncultured Clostridia bacterium
GACTAAAACTGCAATAGCACGTTCCAGCGCAAATGAAAGGTCACTTCCCGTAATTTTCCATACTATACCGACAATCACCGCAATTATGAGTATCGCCGGTACAAATATACCTGATACAACGTCTGCAATTCTTGCAATAGGAGCCTTTGTTGCGGCAGCGTCGCTGACCATCTGAACAATCTGAGAAAATGTGGTATCTTCGCCGACTCTTGTCGCCTTAGCCTTCAAAAACCCTGATTTATTCATAGTCGCGGCACTTATGCTGTCCCCTGCATTTTTATCTACCGGAATTGATTCACCTGTCAGAGCCGCCTCGTCAACTGCGCTGCTGCCGTCAATGACAATTCCGTCAACGGGAATGCTTTCTCCGGGACGTACAACAAAAATATCTCCCAACTGAACATCATCTATGTCCACTGTAACTTCTTTGCCATCACGAATTAAAACGGCAGTCTTGGGAGCTAATTTCATAAGATTTTTCAGGGCATCTGTTGTTCTTCCTTTTGAAAGAGACTCCAGTGTTTTGCCGACTGTAATCAAAGCGGGTATCATTGCCGCTGACTCAAAATAGAGCTGGTTATGATAAAGCATCATAAGATCTGCATTATCTGTTCCCAAAGCAATTAAATATGTCATACGGTATAACATATACAAAGACCACCCGTACGATACACCGGAGCCGAGCGCTACAAGAGTATCCATATTAGGGGCTCCGTGTAATAAAGAACGAAATCCGGATTTAAAGAATGCTCCGTTAATAAACATAACGACCGCGGACAGCAGCAGCTGAGTAACGGCAAGCCCGATATAATTATGGGCAAGAAATGCAGGAAGCGGCCAGCCTAACATATTATGTCCCATTGTGATATACATAAGTATCACAAGCACAACTGCTGAAGCAACAAGCCGTTTTACCAGCTTTGGTGTATCGTGATCTTCCAGAGCTTCCTCTTCTACAGCAATTTTATCGCTCGATGTGACTTTTTTTTCCGTACCTTTTAACTTTGCTCCGTATCCGGCCGCTTCTACAGCCGCAATTACATCTTCTTTACTGGCACATCCTGTTACTGACATGGTATTTGTCAGCAGTGACACGGATACAGAATCAACATTTTCCAATTTAGATACGGCTTTTTCAACATGCGCCTGACAGGCGGCACATGACATACCTGTTACAGTATATTGATCCATACCAAATACTCCTTTCTGTTAGAATTCTGCTTTTATTTCATTAGTTTTTGCAAGACTGAGCAAAGCTCGTCTATCGCTTCATCTTTGCCGCTTCTTATATCTGCCGCCACGCAGCTGTGGATATGGCAGGTGAGCAGTTTTTTGTTAAAGCTGTTTAATGCTGAAGTCGCCGCCATTACCTGGATCAGGATATCCGGACAATACGCATTATCTTCAACCATTCGCTCAATACCCCGAATTTGACCCTCTATTTTTTTCAGCCTTGTTATTAAAGCGTTCTGTTCTTCTTTTGTACGCATTTTGTGACGAGTCTGACAGCAGCTATTTGCATCATTATTTATGGAGTGAGTTTTATTGTTGTCCATCATTGTCACCTCCGGTGTTGGTTTATATACCCCTACGGGGTATCGATTTATTTTTATTATATACCCCCACAGGGTATTTGTCAAGACAAAATTAAAAAAATCAGATGTTGACGAGTAAAGTGGTGTTGTGATACAATGTGCATATGACGTTATTCGTAGGCAGCTTTTATTACGGCATGCGTATATTTTGCCTGAAAAAGGTTGAAATTTCGCTGTTAGTATTGTATAATATAAGTATTCGTTAAAGCGAATAAAAATATTTTACTAATACATATAAAAATATATGGGATTGCGAACAGTTTATGGGCGCAAAAACAGCCCGTGGGAGAGGTGCTTTATGGAATACATAACTGTGCGCGATGCGGCACTGTCATTTATTTCATCGACAGCAGCGGTGCTTCTGCACCTTCCCTTGCCGGAAAAGCTGCCTCCCATGCAGGAAGTTCTCCCCATGCTTCCAATGGGAATCAGAATGTTTGCATTATATGTAAATGCACACTATACTTATCTGCAAAAGGATTACCAAAAGAGTCTAGGCATTGTGGAGGCGACCCTTGGCATGCAGACGCAACAGTACCCTATACCCTCAATATATCTGCATTTGGTTGCAGTTATGGATTATATGAGTTTAAAGCAACGGGACAAGGCAAAGCAGCATTTGCTTGCTGCGTGGGAGATAGCAAGACCGGATGATTTAATCGAGGGATTCGGCGAACACCACGGCCTTTTGGGCGGTATGCTGGAGGCTGTTATCAAGCCGGAATATCCGGAGGACTTTAAGCGGATTATTGCTATTACATACCGGTTTTCCGCAGGATGGCGAAAGATACATAATCCTGATACTGGGCATGACGTAGCGGATAACCTGACGACAACGGAGTTTGCAGCGTCTATGCTGGCTGCCCGCGGCTGGACGAATCAGGAGATCGCCAGTCACATGAATATATCTGTTAATACAGTAAAATGGCATATCACCAACGCCATGCAAAAACTAAATATCGGAAACAGGCAGGATTTTAAAAAATACATGCTGCTTTAAGAGTAAAGGATTCGGCTCATTTGCTGGGTCCTTTTTTGTTGCCCACCCATTTTTCCCCCTCTGGCGGGTGGTCTCAAAATGATGATTCCATGGTATAATGATATAAAATATAAGTGAAACGGAAAGGAAGCTGTGCGCATGAAAAAGACAAAAGAATATAATGTCGAAGGCGCGACTTTAACGATCCCGCTTCGGTATGATAAAAAGTCTGACAGATATATGGAAGTATACCCTGACTTTATTAAGGACCCCGTGTATACGGCTGAAGGTTACCCGATTATGCTGACGCTCGAGGACGCCTGTCCTTTGGCTAAGCAGAAGGACGAAAACCAGCCGCTTGTCGATTGCGGCTCCTGCCGGTTTTACAGGCAGGTTGAAAACGCTTTGATAGGAGTGTGCGGACATGAGAAAAAAAGAAGGGAGTTATAAGTCCAGCTAAGAAATGTCAATAGGGAAATGAAAAATAGTTAAAAGTTTTTTTTGACAAATT
>CALXSX010000098.1 GCA_944391265.1 uncultured Clostridia bacterium
AATATCTTTGTAACAACTCAAAAGTCGTTTTTCGTTGACACGGTAAAAGACGTATGTTAAATTACGTTGTAGAATAATGATTGTTTTTGTAGAATTATTACAAATTTTTTACAGCAGGAGGGTTTGATAATGTTTTCTGTCGTCGGAGGAGCTGCTTTCTTTTACGTGGCAGGCACTTTTCTTGCAAGATACATGTACACATCCGACCCGAAAACAGCTGCGGTTCTTGTTTTATTATTAGCGGCGCTTCCCGCCGCTCTTTATTTTTGTATACGCTTAATATACGCAAGGAAGCTTCCTATACTATTGACTCCTGTGTTCGCGCTTGCCGGGATATTCATACTGGGCACTGCTTCAGACGTCTCACTGCATACAGCATACGATGCAGTCGGCAGGGAATGTGAGCTGACCGGCGTTGTGATAACGGTGCCAAGGGAATTTGACGGGACTTTTCAGTTTGTCCTGAAAACGGACTCCATTATATATGAAGAAACTCAGCTGAAAACGTCTGAAAAAATTAAGGTCACATCTGCCGCAAAGCCAAAAAGCGGCTCTGAAATAAAAATCAAAGGCGAGCTTAAGGAGATTGACGCTCCGAAAAATTCCTCAAGCTTTGACAGCAAGTCGTACTACGCAAGACAGGGCATATTCTTCCGCATTTACACGGAAAGCGCTGAGCTTATAAACGAAAACGGCGCAAATCCGCTTACAGCGTTTTCCCTTTTGGTGAACGAAAAGGCTCAGACGTTTGCTGAAACAGCCTTTCCGAGCTCAGTGTCGCCGCTGCTTTTGGGAATAGCTCTGAACAACAAGTCTCAAATACCGGAGCAGCAGCGAAATATTTTCATGATATCCGGTACGTACAGATACATTTACTGTCCTTATCTGCATACAGCGCTGCTGCTTTTCATAATCTCGCTGCTTATTGAAAGCAGAAAAAAGCTGATAGTTGCTTACCTGCTCGTATTCCCTCTGTATCTTTTGCTTAACACCTCTTTGGCAAGCGCGTGGCGCATATGCCTGTTTGTATGCCTGTCAATTTTTCTCGCAAGCCGCCTGCACCGCTCAAACGGAAGGAATGTTTTATACCTGACTATTCTTCTGACCGGGATATTTTCGCCGTTTACTCTGTATTCCGAGGGATTTATACTGTCGTGCTTTGCGGCAATTATGATAAGGTCGTTTCACAAACCGCTGTTTAACCTTATGCTTCATGTATTCCGGCGCGGATATTTATCGCACTTTGTTACAATATTTTTCATATCGTCGTTTACGCTGGCTCCGCTTGCCGCGTACATGAATATGTCGTATACTGCGTATTCACTCGTGGCAGGAATAATAGTCATGCCGCTTGTCGCCGCCGTATACATTATGTACTGGATTTCATTTTTCATTTACGCCGTTTTCGGAAAAGCGTTCGTTTTTCTCATAACGCCCGCGCTTAATGCTGTGAACTTCATCTCCTCCGCCATCTCATCTCTTCCCTTTGCTACTATTTATCTGCAAAGACCGAGCGGATATTTTGTTGCTTTGTTTCTCATACTGTTATACTACGCCTATGCGGCGGTGAAAAGGTACAGGTTCAGAAATGCAGTACTTGTTTTGGCGGCGGTGTTCTTTTTAATTTTCTCTGCCGGTGAAATAAAAAAAGTAGGCAGTGCCGACCTCGTATTCCTGAGCGTAGGTCAGGGTGACTGCGCAATAATACACCTGCCCGGCGGAAAGACAGCTATGATAGACGGCGGCGGAAGCCCGGTTTACTCGGACATATCCATCGGCGAAACGGAGGTTCTGCCGTACCTTCGATCAAGGGGCGTAAGCGAGATAGACTATATGTTCATTTCACACTACCACAAAGACCACTGCGACGGGCTTGTAACAGTTCTCCAAAATATGCGCGTGAAGCAAATATTTATGCCCGAATACTTGTCAAACGGAGATTACCGTGATATAATAGAAAATGAGGCTGAGCGCCAGGGAACGGCTGTTACTCCGGTCAGCCGCCCGGTCAATATGAGACTTTCGGACAGTTTGGAATGTGAATTCATATATGGCGACGCGCAAAAGAATGCGGCTGATGAAAACGACCGTTCGCTCGTTTTCAGACTTACGATAAACGGCGTTCGGGTACTGTTCACCGGAGATATTTCAAAATTTACCGAAAACGATCTTAACAACATTGATTCGGACATATTAAAGGTTCCGCACCACGGATCGAAAACATCTACCGGCTCGGCACTGCTTAAAAAAGTGACTCCCGAATACTGCGTGGCATGTCTGGGCGAGGACAATCCATACGGGTTTCCGTCAAGTCAGGTCGTTGATACAATCGCAAAAAGCGGAGCTGCACTTCTGCGCACCGATGAGAGCGGAGAGCTTCATTTTATCTTGAAAAACGGCTGTATAGAAAAAATATACAGTTTCAGGCAGGGGAGGATTCATGGCTAAAAACAGTGAAATAACACAGCTGAAATCACAGCTCAGAGGCGGAATTCTGAAATCTCCGTATTTGTTCTTCGGCGAGGAATCTTTCCTCATAGACCTGTACACAAAAAAAATAGCGGAGCTTGTACCGGACATGGGCTTTCCTGAATTCAACGCGATAACCATTGACGGAGCGGACTCTTCCCTTGAAGAGGTCACGCGTGCGCTTGAGGGGTTCCCGATGATGGCAGAGCGCAAACTCGTCGTTATAACGGACACGGGCGCGTTCAGGGCAAGAGCGGCGGAGGAGCTTCGCCAATTTTACATCAGAATTTCAGAGATTGTGACAGACGACACCGTACTCATTATAAGGGAACGCGATGTCGACAAGCGAAGTGCTGTTTACAAAGCGTTTAAGAAAAACGGTACGGCGATTGAATTCAAACGCCTTTCCGACACCGACCTGACTGCATGGATTGTGCGCGAGACGGGCAGGCTTGGTCACAAAATAACAAAGCAAAACGCCGAGCTCATGATAAGCCTATGCGATAAAAGCCTGCAGTCGCTGTCAGGTGAAATTGCCAAAATGACATCATACACCGACGGAGAAATTACGGAAAACGTAATAAATAATCTTGCCTCAAGATCGCTTGAGGCGCGCGTATTTGACCTCTGCGACGCGCTTACGTCAAAAAATTCCGATGATGCGCTCAGGATTTTGGAGGAACTTAAGGCGAATAAGGAGTCGCCTTATGCCATATTGTATCTGCTGTATTCATCGTTTGAAAAGCTTCTCCGAACAAAGCTTATGATGCCGGGGACGTCGAACGCTGAAATAGCGTCCGCGATCGGGGTTCCGCCGTTTTCCGTAAAAAAATACACAGACGGCGCCAAGGCTTTCCCCATGCGGAAAATAACAGGCGTGCTGAAAGCGGTACCGCAGCTCGATCTATCAATAAAGCAGGGAATAATCCCGCAGTGGGGAGCAGTCGAAAAACTGGTGTTTTCCATATGCTCTGAAAGGAAATGATTATTATATGAAGATATTTGACGGGATATTGCTGCTGTCAGACCTTGACGGCACGCTGTTATACGATACCAAGCTTCCGCCTGAAAACGCCGAGGCTATCCGGTATTTCCAGGAAAACGGGGGTTTGTTTTCCGTTGCGACCGGCAGGGCGGCGGATTTTATAAAAAAATATCCGTTCACACCGAACGCGCCTATCATAACGATTAACGGTACCGTAATATATGACTGCAAAACGGGGAAGGTTATCAAGGAATATTTCATGCACCCCGACTGCAAAAAAGCGGCCTGCTACGCCGTTACAAATTACGACCTTATAAGAATGAGCATTTACTCGGCAAAGGAAAACTACATAAGCGATCCGTCCATTTCCGACATAGAGGAATTTTCCAAGCCGGTGCACAAGATGGTGTTTGCGATGAAATCAGAAGAGGACGCACTGCGGCTCAGGCGCGATCTGTCAAAGGACTACGGAGACAAGTTCAGGTTTGAGCGCAGCTGGCCGACAGGGCTTGAAATGTGTCCGATAGATTCGGGGAAGGGGCTGTGCGTCGATATTCTGCGGGCTATGACAGGTGCGAAAACAGTGGTTTGCGCCGGCGACTACGAGAACGATTTTTCACTGCTTGCAGCAGCAGACATAAGCTATGCCACAGCCAACGCGCATCCGGATATTATCGCGGCGGCAGACAGGAAAACAGTGCACTGCAAAGACGCCGCTATCGCTCACATAATACACGAGCTTGAAAAAGAACTGCGAAAGGATTGATATACGATGCTCGCACAGGTCACGACTGTCGGTATCTCCGGCATAAGCGGATACATTGTAAGGGTGCAGGCGGACATTTCGAACGGTATGCCCGCCTTTGAAATAATAGGTCTTCCCGACGCCGCCGTTAAGGAGGCAAAGGAGAGGGCGAAAACAGCTATTAAAAACTCCTCCTGTCCGTTTCCGGCTAAGCACATAACGGTAAACATGGCCCCGGCTTCCACGAAAAAGGAAGGCTCAAGCTACGATTTCCCGATAAGCGTTGCTATTTTGAGCGCCACAGGTCAGTTTGAAGGGAACATTACCGACGACTGCGTATTCATCGGCGAACTGTCTCTGGACGGGAGGATAACTCATGTTAACGGCGTTTTGCCAATGGTGATATCGGCTTTTGAAAACGGGTACAGGAAATTCTTTGTTCCGTGCGAAAACGCTGACGAGGCGGCAGTGATTGACGGTGCGGAAATTTATCCCACCGAGAGCCTTACAGCACTCATAAAGCATTTTTCCGGAGAATGCGTTATAGCTCCGCACAAAACAGATATAAACAAGTGCATTTTCTCTCAAAAAAGCACTGTTCCCGATTTTTCCGACGTGAAGGGTCAGGAGAACGTGAAACGCGCGCTTGAAATAGCTGCGGCAGGCGGTCACAACATACTCCTTATAGGGAGCCCCGGCTCGGGTAAAACGATGCTCGCTCAGCGGCTGCCGGGGATACTGCCCGACCTGACATTTGAAGAGGCTCTTGAGGTGACAAAGGTTCACTCCATAGCCGGCGCGCTCCCGGAGGGCACACCGCTTATCTGCACGCGGCCGTTCCGGCATCCGCATCACACCATATCCGCGGCAGGGCTTTCAGGCGGCGGAGTGATGTCAAGGCCGGGAGAGCTTTCGCTCGCTCATAACGGCGTGCTGTTTTTGGACGAGCTGCCGGAGTTTCGCCGCGACGTGCTTGAGGTTTTGCGCCAGCCGCTTGAGGACGGTACGGTAACTATTTCACGTGCAAGCTCCACAAATACATACCCATGCAGAATTATGCTCGTAGCGTCAATGAACCCGTGCAAATGCGGTTATTTCGGAGACCCGAACCACGAGTGCGTTTGTTCGCCGAAGCAGGTGGCGGCCTACCGGAACAAGATTTCAGGGCCATTGCTTGACAGAATAGATATACAGGTGGAGGTAGCCCCGGTTGATTATTCCGACCTGACCGGCACGGTTAAGGGGGAAACGAGCAGTGAGATAAAAAAGCGCGTTGACAAAGCAAGGCAAATTCAGCGGGCGCGCTATGAAAAATACGACGGCATCCGCTCAAACTCGCAGCTGACGCCGGCGATGCAGGAGGAATTCTGCAAAATTTCACCAGATGCGGAGGCAATCCTCAAATCGGCGTTTGACAGGCTCGGTCTGAGCGCAAGGGCGCACTCGCGTATTTTGAAGGTGGCAAGAACTATTGCCGACCTTGACGGAAGCGAGGACATAGCGGCACAACACATTGCGGAAGCAATTCAGTACAGAAGCCTTGACAGAAAATACTTCGGATAGCGTATATTAACACGGAAAGGTGCGTTATGTGCATTGTTTGATATTGACCAGGAGCTAAAAAACCTCCCCAAGGAGCCGGGGGTTTATCTCATGCACAGCTCCGATGATACTATTATATATGTAGGAAAAGCAAAAAACCTTAAAAACAGGGTTACACAGTATTTCAAGGGTGTAAAAAACCATCCGCCCAAGGTGGCGGCGATGGTGTCTCATGTGGCGTATTTTGAGTATATAGTCACCGACTCCGAGCTTGAAGCGCTGATGCTCGAATGCAGCCTTATAAAAAAGCATATGCCGAAATACAACATACTTCTTAAAGACGACAAGCAGTACCCGTACCTGAAGATAACGATGCAGGACGACTACCCAAAGATGTCGGTCGCAAGAAAAGCGGCAAACGACGGCGCGAGATATTTCGGTCCGTACACAGGGACGAACACCATTTATAACACCATGGATATAATAAGGAAGATATTCAAGCCGCCGACGTGTAAGAAGGTATTCCCAAGAGACATAGGCAAAGGTCGGCCGTGCCTTAACTATCACATAAAAAACTGCTTCGGCCCGTGCACAGGGAATGTGTCGCAGGCGGAATACAAAAACGTATTTGAGCAGATATGCAGGTTTCTTGACGGGAACCATTCAGAGCTAAAAGGCGTGCTCCGTGAGGAAATGCTCACCGCGTCAAAAAATCTAGAGTTTGAAAAGGCTGCAATTCTCCGCGACAGGCTCGCATCAATTGAGCGCCTTGACGAAAAGCAAAAAATATTTAAAACAAATACCGACACCGATACGGACATAATCGCGGCGGTATCAGAGGGCGGCATGTCGGCGGCGGCTGTATTTTTCGTGCGAAAGGGACGCGTAACGGGCAGAGAAGCATACGAGCTTGCCAACACCGACGACTCGAACGCAGGTGAGCTGACCGCGGATTTTATAAAGCAGTTTTACGTAAACGCGGCGCAGATACCCGACGAGATAATTTTGCAGTGCCCCATACCGGAGCAGGAGCTTATCGAAG
>CALXSX010000099.1 GCA_944391265.1 uncultured Clostridia bacterium
ACTGACCTACTGACACTACCCTCCCCTTCATTTCTTCGTCATCATACCCGACCGGGACAACAACTACATCACCGATTTTTATGCTATCATCATCTGTTCTGAACGAGTACGCGTGTGATGAAAACGGCAAAACAACGCCGCAGTACCTGTAAACCGTGTCGCAGTCAAACCTGTAACGCCATCTGCGTTCCTCTTTGTCAAGAGCGGACATATATTCTTCCCTGCTGTCATAGCTTCGCGGATCAATACCGAACTCCTTTCCGTCAGGCACCTCCCTGCGCCATGCGTTGCTCCCCTCATACGCATATTTGTCACACGTTTTTTCAACCTCAAGCTTGTAATCCTTTATCTGCTTTTCCCACGGCTCAATCTCTTCTGCTATCATTGGGTCGGTGTATTTTTTTACAAGCGGCAAAAGCTGTTTTTCGACAAAATCTATTGTTTCAAGCTCCCTGTGGTTTTCAGAAAACAAAACAACATTATCCATCAGCCTGTTTATGTACTTCCAGCTTCCCGCCGCACAGATGAGTCCGTCGCTGAAAATTAGGCGCGCCGTATCAGTCATTCCGAGCGTAATCGCCTGAACTACGAGCTGTGCAAGACTTGACGCCGGCTCCGCGGCGTACCGTATCACCTTTTTTCTGAAATCCGGGTGACAGCCCATATATCTGAGCAGCTCCGGCTTGAAATTTTCCGGGAAATCATAAAGGCTGTCAATCGCGTTGTTCGTGAGAACAGCCCTTGAAAAAACGTCCTGGTCATCGTGCCCCAGAAACACGTCAAGGCACCACGACCACACCTCGAAGCACAGCGGAATATCCTTTCTCGCAATTTTACGGAGAGCGTCGCGAAATTCAAACTCCCTTTTGTCCTTCTCATCGGGAAGAGTAACAGGCAGGTCAAAGTTATCCTTTATCGCCTGGGAGTAGAGAAATTCACCCGATTCCGTAAGATAGTCTTCCGCCTTGGCGCCGCTGCCGGCACCACAGCTGCGGCAGGCGTCTGAATTATGGTGCCTCCCGCCCTTTTCACCGTCAAAATTGAATTTTCCTTCAAACAGCCTCATTCTGAAGCCCCCTATCAGATATGTTGTTATCTGCGTAAATTGTAACAAATTAATGAATAAATGTCAATACAGTCGTTATCAAAACATAGAACCTGACCGGTTTTTAAAAAAAGGCGCTGTAAAACCATGTTTCACAGCGCCAAAATATCTGAATAAACATATTAGCCGAAGTTAAAATACTCCTTCGCGTTTTGGTACGAGATACCCTTTACTATACACTCCAGCGCCTCTGCATCATTTGGGTATTCACCCGCCTCAACCCACCTTCCGAGCAAGTTGCAAAGTATACGTCTGAAATACTCATGGCGCGGATAAGACACAAAGCTTCTTGAGTCGGTAAGCATTCCAACGAATTTACCGAGTACGCCGAGATTTGCAAGCGCCGTCATCTGCGCTTCCATGCCGTCGCGGTTATCGTTAAACCACCAGCCGGAACCAAACTGTATTTTGCCCTTTACAGGACCGCGCTGAAAGTTTCCGAGCATTGTACCGAGCACATAGTTGTCTTTAGGATTAAGCGTATAAAGAATTGTTTTCGGAAGCGCATCATCCATTTCGAGGCTGTCCATAAACGCCGACAGCTTTTCCGCTATGCAAAGGTCGTTTATGCTGTCAAAGCCCGTGTCTGCGCCGATAGACTCAAACATACGCGTATTGTTGTTTCTGAGTGCACCGATATGTATCTGCATGGTCCAGCCAAGCTTTGCATATTCCTTTGCGCACTCACGCAGGACGGCAGTCCTGAATATGTCGGTCTCGGATTGTGTCAAGGGCGCGCCGCTCAGCTTCTTTTCAAAAACGGCTTTTGCATCTCCCTTTTCAAACGGAACATATTCAAGCGAGTGATCGGAAAGCCGGCACCCGTTTTCATTAAAATACGCCATCCTTTCTCTTAACCACTTTATCAGAGCGTCATAGCTTGAAATGCCGTTGTCCTCCATATACGGCTCAAACGCCTGATTGTTAATATTTACAGCTTTATCCGGACGGAATGTCGGAAGCACATTCGTCTTAAACCCGTCTTTTTTCAGCTGTTTGTGAAATTCAAGGCTGTCTGCCGGATCGTCTGTCGTGCAGATGGTTTCGACATTTGATTTCAGAATAAGCGCTTTTGCAGAAAAATCGTCGCCCTTAAGCTTTTCGTTGCATATATCCCATATGCGCTTTGCGCTCTTTTTGCTGAGCGGCTCGTCTATTTCAAAATATCTTTTCAGCTCAAGCGCAGTCCAGTGATAAAGCGGACTGCCGATAAGGTACGGCATAAGTTCGGCGAAGCCAAGCCATTTTTCATAGCCGTCGGCATCTCCCGTAATGTATCTTTCGTCAATCCCGAAGCTGCGCATCTGACGCCACTTGTAATGGTCTCCGCCCAAAAACAGGTCGTATGTATCTTTAAATTTATAATCGTCCGCAATCTGCTGCGGCGACAGGTGGCAGTGATAGTCAATTATAGGCATATCTTTCGCAAAATCGTAAAACAGCTTTTTTGCCGTTTCGTTTGTTAGCATGAAATTTTCGTTTATGATTCCCATGTCCGTTTCCTCCTGTAATACATCTTTTTTCCCATTATAACACATCATATTTAAAAAAACAATGCAAAATTTCTCAGTTTATGAGGTATTTTTTATACAAACACATATTGCCTCCCGACGCAAAAGGGAAAAATGTGAAAGAGCAAGGTTTTCCTTTACAAGCGATAAAGAATCTGTATCCGGGCACTCTCCGTCTGAGTTCTTTATATTCTTCAAGCTCTTACAACTTAAAATACAAAATACCAATCTGCTGTAAAAGTCTCTGAACACTTATTTTTTTAATAAGTCAATCCTTATCATAGCCGTGACTATCGAACAAATCGTGAACGATTCATATAAGACGCCGGCACTTGAGTGGCAGGAGATATTGTATATAAGCCGGCAAATGCTCGTCGGCAATGTCAAAAGCCTTATGAAACGCGAATACATATTTCTAACGGATGAATTTCCGATATATTCTACTATATTATCTGAAATAAAGCAAGTAGATTTTAAAGCTTCTTCACATTTGCACAAAAGCATGCCCTCAGCTGCGGATAAGGATTGACTGCTTTTGTTCCGCGGCGTCAAGCCGATTGCAACAGGTCCTGCATGAACGCGCCGTGTAAATCAAGCTCTTTCTCCTGCGTTTTTCATACACTTGCAGCAACGATATTTTTCTATACCTTCCGCAGGCGAAAAGCAGTGTATTTATATAATAATATAAATAAATTGTTCTTTTATTTAAATACATCTGAGGTTTAGGATTATATAATGATATTAAGCATTGAATGGGGAGGATTTTTTATGAAGCTGATATTGTGTGAAGATTATGATGAGCTGTCAAGCAAAGCGGCGCAAATTGTAGCAGAGCAGCTAAAAGCCAAGCCTGACAGCGTGTTAGGGCTTGCCACAGGAGCGACGCCGGTGGGAATGTACAGAATTCTCGTTCAGATGAACAGGAAAAAGGAAATTGATTTCAGCAAGGTGAAGTCTTTTAATCTTGACGAGTACTATCCCATAAGCGACGCCAACACTCAAAGCTATCATTATTTTATGAAAGAAAATCTATTTTCTAAAATTGATATTTTGCCCGAAAACACTCATATCTTAAACGGTCTTGCCGACGATCCGGAGGCTGAGTGCGAGCGATTTGAGGAAATGATTGAAAGCAGCGGCGGAATAGACCTGCAAGTGCTCGGCATTGGTCAAAACGGGCATATAGGCTTTAACGAGCCAAGTGTTACGCTCAATTCCAAAACTCATCTGACCCCCCTGACGGAAAGCACAATAAATGCAAATTCAAGATTTTTTGAAAGGTATGAAGACGTCCCGCGGCAGGCGCTGACAATGGGTATGGGCACTATTTTCAGAGCAAAAAAAATAATACTTCTTGCAAGCGGCGAAAACAAAAACAAAGTTGTTTCCGAGCTGATGAACAGCGATATAAACACAAGCGTTCCCGCAACAATGTTAAAGCTTCATCCGGATGTTACATTGATTTGCGATAAAACAGCTTACATGAGCCAGTATCTCGGTGTAGATATCGGAGGTACGGAGATAAAGTTCGGAGTGGTTGACAGTTCGCACAAGCTTGTGCATAGGGAAAGCATTCAGACAAACTGCACTAATGAGAAAAAGCTGATAGGTGATATTGCGGACAAATGCAGAGAAATAATGGAAAAATACCCTATTGCCCATATCGGTGTCGGAACACCCGGCATTATTCATGACAACAAGGTGGCGGCGGTTAATTTACCGTTTAACAATACGGAACTTGAGAAAAAGCTCAGCTCGTATCTGGATATGCCGGTTAAGGTATCAAACGACGCCAACTGTGCGGCTCTCGGGGAGGCAGTGTGCGGCGCCGGGAAATCAGCAAAAAATATTATTATGATTACAATCGGAACGGGAATAGGCGGAGGAATAATAATCGGAGGGAAAATATACCAGGGCAGAGGGAACGCCGGGGAGATAGGGCATATGTGCATTCAAATCGGCGGAAAAGAATGTTCCTGCGGGCTCCGCGGCTGCTGGGAAAGATATGCTTCAGTAAGCGCACTTGTCGAAAATGCAGAAAAAGCGGCAAAAGACAATGTTGACAGCGTCCTGCACAGTATATACAATAAAAACGGCGAACTGAACGGAAAGCTGATATTTGAAGCGCTTGAAAAAAAATGCCCCGCAGCCCAAGCAGTATTCAGTGAGTACCTGCATTATCTTGCTGCCGGAATAGACTCGCTTATCTTAATATTTGACCCGGATATGATAGTCCTTTCAGGAGGAATAACCGGCGCCGGAGATAAGCTGATAAATCCGCTCTTAAAGTATGTAAAGTCCGACATACCTATTAAGATTTCAAGCCTTAAAAGCGACGCCGGAATATACGGCGCCGCTTTAATGGGCGAATAAATTTCACAAGAGCCGTCTTTTTGATATAAAACAATTTTCAGACAACCGTCAATTAGTTTTACAACAAATTTATAGCTGCTTTCATCTTCTAAAAATACAGACATTCCCGCGCACTCATATTCATTTTCAGGTGAAAAATCCAGCATAGCAGAAGCACAAAAATGCATATCTTCCTGCCGCCTGCATACCATTGCGGGACTGCCGGTTAAATCATCGGGGTTTAAATGCAGTCTGAGGCAGCCTTTCCGCTCTGTCAGGCTATAAAACCTTTCATGTGG
>CALXSX010000100.1 GCA_944391265.1 uncultured Clostridia bacterium
AAAACTTGTCCAGATCGTCTTTTTTTCGGCACATAACGAGCGGCATTTTTGTGGCGATATAAACTCTGCCCCGAAGATTGTGTTTTGCCAGAGTCTTCCCGAGGCAGTCCTCACTGCCTGAGTAGATGTAAGCCGTATCGAAGTAATTTACGCCGTTTTCGATTGCCGAAACAATGAGATTTTCTGCCTTCTGCGTGTCAAACCGCCCGGCAAATGAACTGGTAAAATTGCTTCCTCCGAAGCGCATACATCCGAATCCGAGAACTGAAAGCTTATCACCGTTTCTTGGATTTATTTTGTATTTCAATTACTCCACCCATCATAATTAAATAATATTCTGAGTTTCTTTACGGGGAAATTATATCACATTGATTTGCCAAATGCAACACTCATTCACTTCATAAATTCGACATAATTTACGTGCTGATAATCCGAAAATGAAAAAGACGTCTGCCCGGAGCCGGGATTTTACTCCCAGAAACCGATGCAGACGCCGGCGGGAGAGGCGTCCCCGCCAATATCACTCTATTTTTTATTAAAGCTTTTTTACAAACATCGCCCTCACTGCGTTCAGCACTGCAATAATCATGACTCCGACATCTGCGAACACCGCAAGCCACATATTCGCAAAGCCCAGTGCTATAAGTATAAGGCAGATGAGCTTTATACCTATGGCAATTACTATGTTTTCGTAAACTATTCTCAGGCACTTGCGTGAAATTTTGATAGCCTTTGATATCTGCATGGGATCGTCGTCCATAAGCACAACGTCAGCTGCTTCAATGGCCGCGTCTGAGCTCATTGCTCCCATTGCGATACCTATGTCAGCCCTTCCGAGTACCGGAGCGTCGTTTATTCCGTCTCCGACAAACGCGAGCATTGATTTTGCCGGCTTTTTACTTAGGAGCTGTTCAACCTTTTCCACCTTGCCGTCAGGAAGCAGCTCGCTGTATACTTCGTCTATTCCAAGCTCCTGCGCCACGCGCTCTGCAACTTTTCCTGAGTCGCCCGTGAGCATCACCGTCTTTTTTACGCCTGCATCACGCAGAGCCTTTATAGCCTTTTCTGAGGTCGGTTTTACTACGTCAGAGATTACTATATGGCCTGCGTAAACGCCGTCGATTACCATGTGGACTACGGTGCCGACGCTGTGACAGTCAATATATTCGACTCCGAGCCTGTTCATAAGCTTTGAGTTCCCCGCCGCGACGGTATGACCGTCCACAGTTGCGACAACTCCGTTTCCGCTTATTTCCGTGATATCTGACACTCTGCTTCTGTCAATCTCCTTGCCGTATGCCCTCTGAAGGCTTCTGCTTATTGGGTGGCTTGACGATGACTCAGCCAGTGCCGCGTACTCCAGCAGCATTTCGTCCTCCATCTTGTTATGATGGATTCCGCTTACCTCAAACACGCCCTGTGTAAGAGTTCCCGTTTTGTCAAACACAACAGTTTTTGTTTTGGACAGTATTTCAAGATAGTTTGAACCCTTTACAAGAACACCTGACTTGCTCGCTCCGCCAATACCCGCGAAAAAGCTCAGCGGTATGCTGATAACGAGCGCGCACGGGCAGCTTGCTACAAGAAATGTAAGCGCTCTGTATATCCACGTTTCCCAATCGGCGCCGCCTGATGCCAGCATGGTGACAACCGGCGGAAATATCGCAAGTGCAAGCGCACTAATACACACTGCCGGCGTGTAAATTCTTGCAAATCTTGATATAAAGTTTTCAGACTTTGATTTCCTTGATGTCGCGTTTTCCACAAGGTCAAGGATTTTCGATACTGTAGATTCCCCGAATTCCTTATCTGTGCGTATTTTAAGAACGCCTGTCATGTTTATGCAGCCGCTTATTATGCTGTCGCCGGTTTTCACGTCACGCGGCACGCTTTCTCCCGTTAGGGCGGAGGTGTTAAGCGTTGACTGGCCGCTTTCGACAACTCCGTCAATAGGGACCTTTTCTCCGGGCAAAACAACTATGACTGAGCCTACGGGAACTTCGTCGGGATCAATCTGCTCAAGCTTTCCGCCGTTTTCAACATTGGCATAGTCCGGACGTATATCCATAAGATCGCTTATGCTGCGGCGGCTTTTTCCTACGGCGTAGCTCTGAAACCACTCGCCGACCTGGTATAGGAGCATAACAGCAATCGCTTCAAGATAATCTCCGTTTTCATATATCGCAAGTGCAAATGCTCCGATTGTTGCAACAGCCATGAGAAAATTTTCGTCAAAAATCTGTCCGTTACGTATGCCCTTTGCCGCTTTTTTCAGAATGTCATAACCTATTATTGTGTAGTCTGCAAGGTACAGTGCTAGCCGCACAAAACGCCCCGGGGTGCCGAGACGGTCAAACACTGCAGCACCTGCTGACTGAAGAACTATCAGCAAAGCTGATGACGCCAGAATCCGTCTGAGCATTTTCTTTTGTTTTGCTGTCATGCCGCTTTCCTCTTTACTGCCGTAAACGATAAGAATAACAGCAAGCACTGCTACTGCCGCAAGAATACAGTTTACAATAATCTCCTGCATTATTATCAACCTTTCAGTCCTTTAATATCTTTTAAAAAAGATAGCTTATCAGATGAATATTTCGCAGTCAGGCTCTACCTTTTTGCACGCACTCAGCACATCTGCCATGACCGACTTCGGCTCGGTTCCGTCGCCAAATTCCACAATCATTTTTTGTGTCATGAAATTAACGGTTGCATCCTGAACACCTGCGGTTTTCTGCGCCGCGTGCTCCATAAGATTCGCACAGTTTGCACAGTCAACTTCTATTTTGTATGTTTTTTTCATTTCCAAAACTTCCTTTCAATTTGCTTCAACGATTAAGCAATCGTTTAATTGTATTTATATTATATACTGCTTTTAATAAAATGTCAATACTTTTTCAAAAAAAAAAAAAAATGAAAAAATTTACGCAGCTGAAAAATCATTTTTTCAGCTGCGTAATTAAAATATC
>CALXSX010000101.1 GCA_944391265.1 uncultured Clostridia bacterium
TCCATATCCTCGACAGGCACAGTCACAATCCGGTCTTCGGTTACGGCTATCGTCTCCACATCGTAGAAATAAAGCCAATCCTTTTTATCACCATAATAAAAATCGTACTTTTCTCCTGGTTCGAGGATTATTTCCTTTATCTGCGGAACTACCTCTTCTATGTTAAGCGTCAAAAACGAGTGCGCCATATCTTCTCCTGTCGCATGACTTACCGCCGTCACACAAACATAATATCTCCCCGGCGCAAGAGAATCAAGAGCAGTCTCATAAGCTCCGCTTACGAATTTTGTAGCAGTTAAATTGTTTTCATAGTCATAGACATCAATTCTGAAATCCCTGTACGCGGACGAATACATTTTTATATCCGGCTGATCTTCAAATGTTGTAAGCTCCGGCGCCGGAGACAGCACCTCAAGCGGTGTTTCGGCAGCTCCGTACAAAAAGGTCACATGCTCACTCTCAAAAGCGCTTTCCTCATAAACAGCGCTGACACTCATAATATATTTGTTCCCCTTCGTAAGAATATACGAGGGAATGGTTATTGTATTTGTATCGGAAGACAAATATGCATTTACATCATATGCTTCCTTTTCCAAATTAAATATTTTGACAAGGTATCTTTCGCTGCACGGCTCTTCCAGCGTGATTTTAAGGTCATTACCGCCGTAGACTTCGTCTTGCACGGGCGAGACTATAACAGGCGTCTTTATTCCATCCGGCACAAAAGATGAGCCGCCGGCTGAACTGATAATCGTCTTAGGCGGATTAAAAACACTAACGGGTGAATCAAAAACCGCCAATGAAAACTCAGAGCCGCCGGCTGAACCATTTAATGTTTTTGAAAGGAGCACTGTTGAAGCCGTGCTCTCCCTGTTCAAAACATCGTCTTTAAGCTCTCCTGCCAGTATGTTTGAGTACGCTTCGACAGCGCTTGCAGCTCTTATAGTTGCTGTTGTAACGCCATCGTTATCGTCCTGATAAGTAAGAACGGGCTCCGGTGGCACAACGTATGTCAAAATCCCTTTCTTTGCCCTGTAAGCATTTATTATGTCGCAAAGCTGTCTCGAGGATGTTTTTTCATCAATCGGCGCGACATAGTCAAACGGATTATATAATACAGCATCAACAGCTCCGTCCGAATCCATCAAAATAACAACATCCTCGCCAACATTCTGATTTTCAGCAAAATCCCCGGAGGAAATTCCTCCGCAGGAAAAATTCTTTGCGTTCGTATAGTATGCGCATACAATGTCGTCTTTTATACCGAACATAACAAAATCCGAATAGTACCTATTATATACGTACCAGTCAAAACCGTACTCCGATTCGTCTATACGGCTCGGAGCTCCGAATTTTGAAAGCACTTCATCAACCGAACTGCCGGCATATATGGTATTGTTACCTACAGTCAAAGGATATTTCTTTTCAAATGATGCAAGAATCTTGTTTTTCAGGCCGTCAAGCTCCTCCTGCGTGAGAACCTTATCGGGATACGTAAGAGAACGCGTCCCTATTATTCCATGCCTTATCATAGCAGCATACGCGATCTTGTTTTCTTCTTTTATGTACGCGTTATCATAACAGCTGTTAAGTATTTCGTCGGCCTGCCCCATATCTATAGCATACTCGCTGTCAGCTGCGACAAGCATTTTGTACAGAATGTTTACTGCATCCTGCTTTATCACGTTTCCCTGAAGCTTGCCTGCGTCCGCAAGGTCTATTATGCCCGCCGATGCCGCTTTTACAAAGCTATCAGAGTCTTCACCTGATTTGTCGTACTCCGCATCTGAGACCACTCCAAGCGAATCGGCAAGCGATACCACGCTGTCAATAAAGGCGCTATAATCGCAAAACTCATCTGCAAAGACATGATTTCCGGCGCCAAAAACGCCTGCACATATCAAAAATGTCAATATATGTTTTTTAAACACCTGTAAAAACTCCCTGTCAGACCGCCAAACGATCGTTTTAATACATCAAATGTTATTATATCAAATAATAACGCCATTGTAAAGGCTATTTGAAAATATTAAAAATTTTATAACATTTGGTTCATATAAGCAGGCTGACAGAGCAACCCTTTATTATATTTGTCTTAAGCCGTCGGTATAAGAATCTGCGTCCCTGCCGAAAGCGGTTTTTCCTCAAGGTTGTTGAGCTCTGCTACGGATTCGGGGCACACCCTGTACCTCTTTGCTATATCCCAGAGCTCGTCGCCCGGCTGAACGAAATATATAACTATTCCCTTTTTCTCATCATCATCTATTTCTGATATTGTAAAATCAGATATTACAGGCACCTGCGCATCCTTAGTGACAGTTACATCGAACACTGCGGAAAGCCTTATTTCCGTCTCTCCTGCCGAATTAAGCATAAAACTCTTATGGGATATATCCGCCCTTATGCGGCAATCACTGCCTGCAAGGCTTCCTTCGGCGTCGACAGTTTCGCTGAACGGCACCTCATGTCTTATGCTGCACACTGGTATATCATCGCCGCCGCATGTGTACTGACAGTAGCATATAATTTTACCATCTATACGCACTGTCCCATCTCCGGAGGTCACGGAGTCTATAACCGGCTTTGCTGTCAGATTGTAGACCCCCGTCGGTACAGGTCCGTTTTTGTGCGGTGGTATAATCTCCTTCAAATTCATAACATGATGCGCCGAAGCAAGAATACACTCTATTTTCTTCATTTCCTTATTAACCGTCATATTGCGCCCGGGGCAAAAGCAATCGTCAATATATTCAATATCCTCTTTTTCATACGCGTATACAGAAACGCAGACGGTAATCTCTGTGTTGATTATCCGCACATCTCCGTCAGAATCAGTCTCGAGCCGATATTCGATACCTCCCACAGAAAAATCTAATTCACACAAGGTATCCTCGTTTGCATCGTCTAAATCAATAATCTCGGTGAACGGCAACTCAAATTCAGAAAATCTTACATCATCCGATGTGTCACAGTACAAAACACAAATGCCGCACGTACCCTTAACAACTATTCTTCCCGATATAACCTTAAATTCCGTATCTATTATATCAGCATCAATTTTCAAAACATTTTTTATTGACGGTTGCCCTGAGGGAAGCACAAAACTGTCAGTGCATAAAAACTGCGTGTCCTTCAGAGCGACAAAGCTTAATGTGGTTATCGATTTTTTTCTCGTCTCAAGCGTACCTTCCTCATCTACGTCACACGCGACAGCGATATTCTGCGGCTGCGATACAGCATAGCTGACAGCCGCTACAGCCTTAATCTTCAGCTTCCTGCTGTTTATCAGCTGAAAGTCCGCGCGTGTTACGTCAACAGAAACATCAGCAACAGTTGAATCGGTAATTTCCGCGTTCGCAAATGTATGTGAAAAGTCAAAAGATGAGATTATGCTCTTTATCTTTTCCTCTTCGGAGTCGGGTATGTACAATATTTTAACGTAAAGCTTCCCCTCACAGACCAGCTTTCCGCCTCCTGACTCTTTGGACGTGATACACGCATCACCGTCTACCTGAACTACCTTCAATATATCAGGCATAACATCAGGTACTATGACGTCACCGTCCACACCGAGCTCTGCACACCCTTTCTGAAACACCGTATTCGCCGTTATGTGCTTTTGAATAAATTCCATAATAAGTCCTCCTGCCGTTTATCATTTAATGAATATTATTCTTTTATAAATGATATGCCGGCAAAAAACTCTTTATTACAAAAATATCCCATGTGCAATCAATGTAATGCGGTAAAAGCTTTAATATTTTTTAAGCCAAAAAAACAGTAAACGCTGCTTAAATTTGTTTAGACTCAAAATTTTTCCTGTATTTCAAAGGTGTAACACCATATCTTTCCTTAAAAAT
>CALXSX010000102.1 GCA_944391265.1 uncultured Clostridia bacterium
CTATACAGATGCCGCATACCTCTCCCGTATCGGCAGAAACTCCGCTCGGTATGTCAACAGAAAGAACATATTTGCCGCTTGAGTTTATCGAGTCTATGACGTCATAAGCCTGCTCGTCCACCTCGCCCCTCAGCCCCGTTCCGAATATGGCGTCAATTATTATATCGGCAGAGGCAAGCTTAAGATCAAGAAAATCAAAATTTTCCGTTACCACGACGTTCATTCCGCTGAGCATCTTCCTGTTTTCGAGCGCATCGCCGCCGTACGAATCGCCGTGAGTAAGGTATACTGTCACCTCTGCGCCCCTTACGGATAAAAGCCTTGCCACAGCAAGGCCGTCACCGCCGTTATTTCCCTTGCCGCAAAAGCAGAACACCTTTTCCCCGGACACGCTTCCAAAACGCTTTGTCAAAGCGTTAACGCAAGCGTACGCTGCGTTTTCCATCAAAATTATCCCCGGAATAAAAAACTCTTCCGTTGACCTTCTGTCGGCGTCTCCCATCTGGCGGCGCGTGCATATCCTGTACATTATACCCCTCCGTTCCTACTGAAAATCACGATTCAGCAACGGCGAATGCTGCCGCGTAATCGCCGTCATGGCTAATACTTACATGGACTTTGCCCCCTCCGATACTTCTGAGAACTAAATTTGCGTTCTTGCTGAGACTCACCTCAGGCTTCCCGAGAGAGTTATGGATTATTTCTATATCCGTATGAGAAAACCCGGAAAACCCCGTGCCGAGAGCCTTTGAAACAGCCTCCTTTGCCGCAAACAGCCCCGATGCAGATATTGCCGGATCGTGTTTTTTTAAAAGATACTCCCGCTCGTGCGCGGTAAAAATCTTCATTTCAAACCGCTTGTCTTCAAGCGCCTTTCTAATCCGCGAAACAGAGCATATATCGCTGCCGATGCCGACAATCATCAAAAATCAACCTCCGCATACGCATTATTTTCTGAAAAAAAGCGCAAACACACTTCCGTATGATTGCGCGCATATTAAACGGGTTCACGCGATGAAAACCTTTCTCATATTGAATTTCTTCGCACTCTCTATAAGCCTTAAGGGCGGCTGAAACAGAACTCTCACGCGTCCGTTTCCGTCATTGGTATCTATGAAATAAATGTCAGTCTTCCCGTCACCGGTACAGTCAAGCGTCTTTATTATATTCTCCGTGTTATTATACTCGTATGAATGGTCAGGATCGTTTACAGGCGCGCACACCTCTATCGTTTTAAAATCAATGGTTATCTGATGCTTTCTTGAGCTCTTGGCCATTATCTTATCAATATCTAACTCGTTATTGGTGAGTATGTACTCAAACTCAACGGTTTTTCTCCTTATGAGGATATATGCCAAATACACAATCCCGGCTACAACAAGAGGCCACAGCCCCGATACAAGCGGTATGGTGAGCATTATTGTCGATAAGAGACACAAAACCAACCCACCTATAACAATCCCCGCGATTGCTGCATAATCCTTGCCTGTTTTCCTATGCCTTACAATGTATTCCATAAAAATATCCATATTGACTCTTTCCTCTCAAATATTCAGCCCGGCGAGCTTATCACACAGATTAGTCAGCGCTCTGCCCCTGTGACTTACAGAATTTTTCTCTTCCTCCTGCGCCTCTCCGAACGATTTACCGAGCTCATCGCAGAAAAAAATGCTGTCGTACCCGAATCCGCCACTTCCTCTGCGCTCGGTCAGAATTTTACCCTCAACACTGCCGGTGGCACTGACTTTAGTACCGTCCGGGAAAGCCATAACAACGGCGCACATAAACCGTGCCGTTCTGTCAGACACACCTTCCATTTCGGAAAGTATACCTTTTATTTTCTCATCGTACGTAACATCTCCGCCGTACCTTGCAGAATATATCCCCGGTCTTCCGCCGAGTGCATCGATGCAAAGCCCGGAATCATCAGCAACGGCAGGAAGCTCGCAAAGCTGAGCAACAGCCCTTGCTTTTATTTCCGCATTTTCCTCAAATGTTGCTCCGTTCTCCTCAGGTGAAACATCCGCTCCGACATCCTTCTGAGATACTGATTCAATTCCGTACTTTGAGAGAATTTCTGACATTTCCCTCACTTTTCCCGCGTTTCCGGTCGCTAATACTACCTTCATAAAATTCTCCGCTCCGAACTTTTATCATATAACATAAAGTATTATATCACAATAATTAAAATTTATCAATAGCAATCATAAAATTTTAACAATTATTATTGTCATGTATGCACGTTTATGTTATAATAGTCGCATGGATACACAAAACAGCCAGCTGCTTTATCATATTGCCGCGTTTGGAGGAATAAAGTGAAAACAAAGGAAATAACCGTCTGCGCTGTGCTGACAGCCGCGGCGCTCGTCATATTTATAATAGAAAATCAGATACCGCCGCCTGTTCCGATACCGGGATTCAAATACGGCATATCAAATGTTGTTATCGTTGCGGCGCTAGCTATGTGGAACGGCAAAGATGCGTTTTTTATACTTGCAGCAAAGATAATCCTGTCTGCGGTATTTGCCGGAAGCGGAATATCTTTCATATACAGCGCCGCCGGAGGGGTTGTGTCATTTGCAGTTATGTCGGCGCTTATTCGCGCAGTGAAAGAAACACACATAATGGCGGTCAGCATATCCGGTGCGATAGCGCACAACGCATCTCAGCTCGTTGCCGCCTCGGCTATACTAAACTCCGCAAGTGTTTTTCTGTATCTGCCTCCGCTCACGCTTATAGGCATACTGAGCGGGCTTTTTAACGGTGCGGCGGTGTTTTATATGTC
>CALXSX010000103.1 GCA_944391265.1 uncultured Clostridia bacterium
CCGTTCAGACCCAAACGCAAAACAAGAGCGTCGGTTGCAAGAGAAAAAGGGCTTGCACCGCTTGCCGAATACATACTGGCACAAAATCCCGGGACAAGCCCTTATGATGAAGCGCGCAAATTTATAGATGAAGAAAAAGGCATCTGCGATGTACAGGAAGCCATAAACGGCGCATCGGACATAATTGCGGAAGAAGTTTCAGACAATCCGGAGTACAGAAAAGTAATAAGGGAGCTGACATTCAGGAACTCGTTTGTGACTTCGAAAGCGTCGGGTGATGAAGACAGCGTTTACAGGCAGTACTACGACTATTCAGAGGCAGCGTCAAAAATAGCGTCGCACAGGATACTTGCCGTTAACAGAGGCGAAAAAGAAGGGTTCCTGACAGTAAAGCTGGAAATGGACGAAAATATAATATTTAATTATCTTATACGCAAAACAGTCACCGCTCCCGGAAGTGAATGCGGAGAGATAGTTGACAGCGCCGTGCGCGACGCATACTCGAGGCTTATAGCTCCGTCGGTAGCGACGGAAATAAGAAACACCCTGACGGAAAATGCCGGCGAGTCATCTATAAAGGTGTTCAGGAAAAATCTAACGGGGCTTCTTCTCACGCCTCCGATAAAAAACAAAACGGTGCTTGGCGTCGACCCAGGCTACAGAACGGGATGCAAGCTTGCAGTTGTAGATGAAACCGGAAAGGTGCTCGAAACGGGCGTCGCTTATTTTACACTTCCCCATCACGATAAGGAAAAAGCAAAACATTTAATAAAAGAAATGATAACAAAGCACAAGGTCAATGTCGTATCAATAGGAAACGGCACGGCGTCAAAGGAGTCGGAAATATTCATTTCTGACCTTATTCATGAGCTGGACTTTCCTGTTTATTACATGATGACAAACGAGGCCGGAGCGTCCGTTTATTCCGCGTCAAAGCTTGCGGCAGAGGAGTTCCCGGAATACGACGTGTCGCTGCGAAGTGCAGTATCCATAGCAAGACGGCTTCAGGATCCTCTGGCTGAGCTTGTAAAAATAGACCCGAAATCAATAGGAGTCGGTCAGTATCAGCACGATATGAACCAAAAAAGGCTCGGCGAAGCGCTTGAAGCCGTAGTTGAGGATTGTGTAAACAGCGTAGGCGTGGACCTGAACACGGCGTCACCGTCGCTTCTTTCATATGTTGCAGGAATAAACAAGACAACGGCAAAAAATATTGAGATATACAGAAATGAAGCAGGAAAATTCACTCAGAGAAAGGAGCTTCTGAAGGTGCCAAAGCTCGGCGCAAAAGCATTTGAGCAATGCGCAGGATTTCTGCGCATACCAGGCGGAGAAGTTGCGCTGGACAACACCTCAGTACACCCGGAAAGCTACAAGGCGGCAGAATTTATGCTTTCAGCGCTCGGCTACGGAAAAAACGACCTCGCGAGCGGAAATATAAGCGATATCAAAGACAAAATAAAATCATACGGTGCCGAAAGCTAGCTGAGGAAGCAGGAATAGGGCTTCCCACGCTGAGGGATATAGCGGACGCACTTCTCAAAAAAGGCAGAGACCCACGTGATGAGCTGCCTCAGCCAGTGCTGAGAAAAGACATAATGAGTATGGACGATCTTAAATCCGGCATGGAGCTAACAGGAACTGTGAGAAATGTTATTGACTTCGGAGCGTTTGTCGACATAGGCGTGCACCAGGACGGGCTTGTCCATATTTCTCAAATATGTGACAGGTATATAAAACACCCGTCTGAAGTGCTCAGCGTGGGAGACATAGTAAAGGTAAGGGTTCTTGATGTTGATGCAGCGAAAAAAAGAATTTCTCTTACGATGAAAAATGTATAATTCCAGTCCCCGGAAAAAGCGGTGCAGTGTTCAGCTGCGCCGTTTTTTGCCTTGAGGATAGTACCAGCGGCGGGAAAACATAAAAATAAGCCTTAAGCTCAGTGTCTGTCCATATATTACCGCTTGAAAATACGTTTTGCGATATGTTATAATTTTGTTTGTCGGGCAGTGCCGGACAGATTAAATTATATAAACGAGGAGGACATTAAATGAAAAACCGTTTGATGAGCGGCGCTTTGGCAGCAGGATTGCTGCTGCTGAACTTATCGGAAGCCGCAGTTGCGGCGTATGACAACACTCACCAAAGGAATATGGATATTTATTCTGATATTGTTGTAGACGAAAATGTATTTGCTGATGAGACATTCCGTAATTGGATACTGGACAAGAATAATCTTAACGGTATTGGTGAGGACGGAATACTGAGTTACGATGAACGACTGCAAATAAAGAGCATTGATGTATCAGGAAAAAACATTTCTGATTTGCAGGGTATAGAGGTGTTTACAAACCTCGAGGATCTCGACTGTTCAAGAAATACGTTAAGCTCACTCGATTTGTCAGGTAATACTTTACTTAAAACTATAAATTGCAGCAATAACCAAATCACTGAGCTATCTCTTGACAATCTTCAGGGGCTGACGAGTCTTAGCTGCAATTATAACCGTCTTGCGTCTCTGGACGTTTCAAACAAATCCAAACTCCGTGCATTAAGCTGTGAATATAACTATATCGAAGAGCTTGATATTACGGGAGACACAAGTCTTGAATGGGTCAATGTAAGAACCAATCTTCTTACCGAACTCGACACAACAGACAATGTAAAAATAAAAGTAATCGAAGCATTTGACAACAAGCTCGAAACTCTTAAAACCAGCACACTTTCTGAGCTGGAGTTTATAAATGTTGCAAGCAATAAATTAACTGAGCTTGATTTGAGTCAGAATACAAACCTGTCAGCGGCAGGAGGAGGTTTTGCGGCGTCAAACAACCTTTTGGAAAAAATCATTCTGCCTGATAAGCCTCAGCTGACAGTCGAACTTTCAGCATTTAAGGAGCAGGACCCGATTCTGGGTTATGACAGAGTAAAGTGGTTTGAGGATGAAGATTTATCAATTGAATTGACCGATGCAGTTGCGGCGCAGGGTCAAAGCCTTTATTCCAAGAGAATTGCAAATGACTATAGGGTGTATTTTTCAGCCAACGGAGGCAGCGGAGTAATGCAGCCGCAGGAAGCAGTATATGATGAGGAATTTGAACTCAGTGAAAACGCGTTCACAAGAACCGGTTACACGTTTGAAGGCTGGAACACATTGCCTAAGGGTAACGGAACATCTTACAGCAACGCAGAAAGTGTTCAGAATCTGTCAGGCAAAAGCAACGGCTCAAGAATTACTTTATATGCCCAGTGGGAACCCGTCGGATATACTATCAGATTTGATGCGAATTCCGAAGACGCTGAGGGAAGCATGGAAGATCAGCAGGCTGTTTACAATACCGATCTGACATTGCACGAATGCGGTTTTACAGTTGACGGCAAAGAATTTGCAGGCTGGTCTCACAATCCTGATGAGCAGGTAAGATACGGCCAGGGCGCAAGTGTAAAGAACCTTGCATCATCGGAGGGCGAAACGGCAGTTTTATATGCTGTATGGAAAACACCTGCCGAGGAGCTGCAAAAGCCTTATCTTACAGAGCTTGAAGAAACATTTAACAGTTATTCAAGCAGCGATTATACAGCTGAAGACTGGGACATGATATCAAATGTGTATTATACTACCGAATTGCTAATACGCGGCGAAATCGACCCTGAAAATATGAGCTTTTACTGTGAAAGTGCCGCTGAAGAAATGGCATTGGTAATGACGAAGTCGCAAAGAGTAGAAGAAATGGCAGAAAAATGGGAAGCAAAGCATAATGATGTGATCCAGAATCTCAATGCCGGTATTCTTAACGAGGACAATTGCGATGCTGAATACAGCAAAGCAGAGTCTGCTCTCGGTGAAATGACGGCAAAAGAGCTGGAACAGTATTCTACACTTTTAAATCCCGAAGACCTGGAAAGAACTGCGGCAGAAGCATTACAGCAGATAAATGTTCATTCAGAGGATTTAACGGCATATGCATCAGCTTCTAAGTGGATAAGCAGTCTGAATAACGCTGCAAAAAGATCCCTGTCAGAGGTAAGAACTGACAGCTTGGAATTATATCAGGCGCTTAATACACAGTATGAACAGCTGACAGAGAAAGAAAAGAATCACATTGCTGGAGATTTAAAATCGCGCCTTCAGGAACGGTTAAGTCTCGCATCTCAAAAAAACAGCGCAGTTACTGATCTAAAGAGCGCTTATTATTCAATTGATCAGAGCGAATATACTGAGTACAGCCGCGAGCTCCTTGCAAATAGGCTCAGCGAGGGAATAGAAAAAATAGAAAATAGTGCATCAGAAGAAACTGTTTTGCAGGAATTGACGAACGGCAAACAGAATATTTTGAATGTATCAGGAGATGAAGAAGAGAGCCACCCCGGCGATGAGCCTTCAGAAGATGAAGATGATGAAGATAATGATAGCGGGGACAACAACACCGGCGGCGGCAGCGGCGGCGGCAGCGGCGGGACAACGTACCCGGTATATAGAATAGAAGTCCCGGCAGCAGAAAACGGAACAGTTTCTTCAAGTGTTAAGATGGCTTTGAAGGGCACCACTGTTACACTGACGGTAACGCCAAACGAAGGTTACCGCATAAAATCAGTAAAGGCTGTAGATGTTAAAAACAATGAAATCACTCTTTCAAAGAAGGAAACGGGTGTATATACATTTACAATGCCTTATTCAAATGTAACTGTAAAAGCAGAATTTGTAAAAGAGTATCACGATTCATTCACGGATGTGGACAAGGATACGTGGTATTATGACGCTGTATGCTATGTAAACGACAGCGGCTTGTTTAAAGGAGTAAGCGACGATACATTCGGAACAGATATGCAAATGCTTCGTTCAATGCTTATGACGGTATTATATCGTGCAGCAGGAGAACCCGAAGTTCAGGAAGACGACGGATTCACCGATGTGGAAGACGGAATGTGGTATACATCTCCGATCAAATGGGCAAAGCAAAACGGCATAGCCTCCGGAGAGGATAATAACACCTTTGCGCCTCATAAAAGTGTTACAAGAGAACAGATTGTAGCAATGCTTTATAGATTCGCAAAATCACCGGAATATACTGAGGATTTGCAGGGATTCAGCGATGCAGATCAGGTTGAAGAATATGCCCGCGATGCATTCAAATGGGCAGTTGGTAACGGAATCATAAACGGTATGGGTGACGGTACGCTGAATCCGAAAGGCGAAGCGAGCCGCGCACAGGTTGCACAAATGATGATGAAGTTCATGGAAATATAAAAATTTTCATTATTTCTTCACTGCTTATCTGACGCAGAATTAAAAACAAAAAATGAGCCCCGTCAGGGCTCATTTTTTAATTCATTTATTTAGCGGCTTCGTCAACTTTGATTACTTCTTTTCCGTTGTAGTAGCCGCAAGCCTTACATACTCTGTGAGGCATTTTAAACTCATGACATTTCGGGCATTCAACCATGCCGGGAACTGAAAGTTTCCAGTTGGCACGCCTTTTGTCACGCCTTGCTTTTGACACTTTACCCTTAGGTACAGCCATTTACTACACCTCCTAAAACTTTAAAGGTCAGTCCTCCTTGCCGTCCATAATTTTCTTCAAAGCCTCCCACCTGGGATCAATCATATCGTCCGAGCAGCCGCAGTCACCCTCGTTAAGGTCGGCGCCGCATTCCGGGCAAAGCCCCTTGCAGTCCTCTCTGCACAAAAATTTACCGGGAACATTCATGAAAAATCCGTTGAGAACAATATCAGTTATATCCGCTTCATTTCCCGAAAAAACGAAAACATCCGGGTTATCATCTGAATTATCCTTTTCACGGACAAGCGTCTCGTCAAGCTCATACTCAAAATCGCGTTCAATGTCCTTACGGCACCGCGCGCACTTAACAGCGAACCTGAGCCTAACCGTTCCTCTCAGAACCAGGGATTTGCCGTTATTTGAAATCTCACCGGTAAAACGCGGCATTTCAATAATATGAAATTCCTCACCGAGGTAATTCACATCGTCTGCCGTCACAACTCCGTCAACAGGAATCCTGTTCCCCGGCTCTTTAAGCACACCCGTTAGATCAACGATCATGGACAAACACTCTCCCTCACTGCTATTACAGGGAAATTACTTCAACTCTACCTTAGCTCCTGCTTCTTCCAACTTAGCCTTCATAGACTCAGCCTCTTCCTTAGCAACAGCCTCTTTAAGGGTGTTAGGAGCACCGTCAACGAGTGCTTTTGCTTCCTTAAGGCCGAGACCCGTGAGCTCTCTTACGATCTTGATAACGCCGAGCTTAGATGCGCCTGCGTCTGCAAGAACAACGTCAAACTCTGACTTCTCTTCTGCAGCTGCGCCGCCCTCAGCAGCACCGCCAGCAACAACAACGGGAGCAGCAGCACTTACGCCGAACTCTTCTTCCATCATCTTTACCAATTCAGCAACTTCCAATAATTTTAACTCCTTGATTGAGTCAAGGATTGCATTCAAATCTGCCATAATAATTTTCCTCCTAAATCTTTGTGGTTTTAATAAAACAAACTGTTATGCATTACTCAGCTGCGGGTGCAGTCTCCTGTTCAGCTTCCGCTGCAGGAGCCTCTTCTGCCGGTGCCGCTTCCTGGGCAGGTGCTGCTTCCTGGGCAGCTTCCTCTGCCGGTGCAGCCTCGCCGGCTTTCTTAGCTATAAGGTCGGAAATTTCCTCTCCGCCATCAACAATAGTAGAAAGCAATCTTGCGAGATTGGATATAGGAGCATTCAAGCTGCCCAAAATCTTGGCAAGCAATACTTCCCGTGACGGTGTTGCCGCGAGCTGCTTGATCTCATCAAGCGAAACAACTGCTCCGTCCATGAAACCTGATTTGATTTCGAGTTTTTCATTTCCCTTAGCGTAATCCGCTATTACCTTAGCCGGCGCTACAGCGTCAGTATCAGATACGGCAAGAGCCGTAGGTCCATGCAAAATCTCATCAAGCGCGTCCAGACCTGTTTCCTTTGCCGCAAGGCGGAGCAAAGTATTCTTTACAACGAAATACTTAACATCAGCCTCTCTGAGCTTGCGGCGAAGTGCAGTATCTTCTTCTACCGTAAGACCTCTGTAGTCAACAAGAATACCTGTCTGTGCGGATTTTAAAACCTCAATCAAATTGGCAACCTGTGCCTTTTTGGCTTCTAAAACCTTTTCACTTGGCATGATATTCACCTCCATTAAACATTAAATGTCCATTCCGTACAAAAAAAGCTTTGCACATCCAAAGACACGCAAAGCCAAAGCAATTCAAAAATTATAAATCACTTACCTCGGCGGGACTTACAAAACTGCCTGCTGTCTACGGAATCGTTTTTCAACCATTTAATTATACTATAAATATATAACATTGTCAACAAAATTTTATTTTTTATCACAATATGCACAGCAATAAGTACATATCATGCGGCAAATATATGCTATTTCATCAATTTATATCGTTTGTCGTTAACGATGCTGACGCACTTGTCACCGGCAACAATATAATGCTCTATTAAAGATATGTTCATGAATGCAAGACACCGGTTAAGCATTTTCGTAGTCTCTATGTCGTCATTAGACGGAGTGGCTATTCCCGTAGGGTGATTATGCGCGAAAATTATGCCCCATGCATCATTGTTGAGAGCCGTCTTTACTATCTCCCTTTGATCTATCGAAACAAAGTCACCGGCGCCTCTCGTCACAAGATGCGTTTTAGTTATCCTGCCGCCCTTTGAAACGCAGATCATATAAAGCATTTCCTTTTTAGCTCCGGCAAACAGCGACTTCACATATGTAAAAAGGTTTTCGCTGTCTATACTGCGATTTTTCATATCGTATTTTCTCCGGTCGTATATACCGAAAAGAGCCTTTTGCATTAAGATCAGCGTCGCCAAATTTTCACCAATGCCGTCTACCGTCATAAGCTCGTCACGGCTTGCATCAAAGACCGCATCAATACTGCCGAATTTGTCCAAAAGCGCGTGCGCCGTAGTATTTGTATTTTTTCTCACGTTTCCGTAATTTAAAAGCAACTCAAGAATTTCATGATCAAAGAATCCGGTAAAATCATTGTGTATTGCAAACTTTTCACGCAGCCGTTTCTTGTGTCCGGAATGAGTATTTTTAGATTTCTTTATCTCGTCAGACATTATGCTATGGTACGCTCCTTATCATTCTTTTTTCGCTTATATGTCGGAACGACTTCAGCAACGGTGTTTTTTATAAGATCCTGATCCCCGTTTTCAACAGCTGCTGACAGCTTTTTAAGGTCACTTTCTATAATTGAAATATCCTCAAACACCGGTTTGCCAATGAATATCTTTTCGTGCGCTGTATTTGTGAGGCCTTCTTCGTTCATCAGCAGCTCTTCATAAAGCTTTTCGCCGGGACGAAGTCCCGTAACCTTTATTTCAATATCTTCATCGGGCTTCAAACCTGAAAGTTTTATCATGTTCACGGCAAGATCATAGATTTTTACCGGCTCTCCCATATCAAGAACAAATATCTCTCCGCCTTTTGCGTAGTTTGCCGCCTGAAGTACAAGCTGTGCCGCCTCGGGTATTGTCATAAAAAATCTTGTAATCTCTTTATGTGTTAGAGTAATCGGGCCTCCGTTTTCTATCTGGCGTTTGAAAAGCGGTATAACACTTCCGTTAGAGCCAAGAACATTGCCGAATCTGACCGCAGCAAACTCCGTTTTGCTGACCGTCTGCATACTTTGTATTATCATCTCACAAAGTCTTTTAGTCGCACCCATAACATTGGTAGGATTAACCGCCTTATCGGTGGAAATGAGTATAAACTTGCTCACTCCCGCCTTGTCAGCGCATCTTGCGGCATTGTACGTACCGAACACATTGTTTTTTATAGCTTCACCCGGATTGTCCTCCATAAGAGGAACATGCTTATGCGCCGCGGCATGAAATACCATATATGGCTTGTACTTGCTGAAAACCTCTGCAAGCCTCTTTGCATCGCGCACAGAGGCAATCACCACATCCGGTTTGTTATTCGGATAATTTGCATTAAGCTCCATCTGAATATCATAAGCGTTGTTTTCATAAATATCAAGAATTACGAGCTTTTTGGGAGAGTACTTCATTATTTGTCTGCACAGTTCAGAGCCTATTGATCCGCCGCCGCCCGTTACAAGTATCACCTTCCCGCTTATGCATTCTGATATCCCCTCGTTATCAAGCTTGACTGTTTCCCTCCCGAGAAGGTCCTCAATCTGTATCCTCTTCACCTGCTTCAGGGCGGCGACATTATGAACAAGCTCACCAATATCAGGCAAAACCTTAACATGACAGCCTGTATCCGAACAAATGCTGAGAATTTCCTTTCGTCTCTGTGAGCTTGCAGACGGAATGGCAAAAATTATCTGCTTTACGCCGTAAGAATCAACAATATTTTTTATATCTTTTGTGTCACCGAGAACGCGGCAGCCGTTTATGATCAGGTTACGCTTTGCCTTGTCATCATCAATAACGCCCACTATCTGATAATCTAATTTTTTATTTGTCTCTATTTCTCTTATAAGCATTCTTCCGGCAGAGCCGGCGCCTATTATAAGCACCTTTGTGCCGTCATGATTTTTTCCGCCAATACCTACATTACAAACGCGCGCATATGCCCTTAAGGCCATTCTTGACAGCAGTGTAAAAGCGGAGATTATCACAAGTACAACAAGGACGTGCTTTAAATATATTGTAAATGAATTCCTGAAAATGTATCCAATAAGAATTACAAATAAAAAAAAAAAAGCTGAAAGAAAACTTATCCTTAAATAATCATTGAAACCGGCATAAGTCCACATGGTTCTGTACACCCGTCCGAAATAGTAAGTCCCGGTAAAGACAACAGCAGTCAGCAAAACGAGAAGCAGATTTTCACTATAAAACTGAACAACGCCGCCCAGATCCTTTATCATCAGCATTATAGCTAAATACGAAATTGCTATGATTGCCCAGTCAACAAGGAATAAAATTCTGTTTCTTACCGAAAATCTAACGAATTTACTGTTCATAGCTCCTCCCACCGTAAAATAAAATATCTACTTATAATTGTAGCAAAAATGCAATATAATGTCAATACATAAATAAGACAAAAACAGCAGGATGCCAAAAAAAATGCACAGAGCACATCGTTTTCGGCATCCCACTGTTAATTCTCAGACATGGAATTTTTATTCTGATATAAGATAGTTGTACAAAATAACAGCTGCTTCAGCTCTTGTCAAATTATCCTTCGGCCTTAGCATACCGGCGCTCCCTGAAATTATTCCGTAGCCGGTAAGTATTGCCGCAGCGCCTACTCTGTCAGGCGAAATATCTGACGCATCGGCAAAATCAGACTTGAAAATCTCGTTCATGGAAGCAATCTTTGAAAGCCCCATCACTCTCGCCATATAAAGGAATGCATTTTCACGGAGCACAGCCGAATCTGGTGATATCTCGTCCTCAGAAATTATTTCATTTCTTATCAGGTAGTCATAAAAATCATCATCGCTGCTATAATATCTCAGCGAGCTGTTTGTCAGAAGAAGCAAAAGCTCCTTTTGAGTTATTTCAGATTCCGGTTCAAACATTCCGCCGTCAAAGCCTATGCCTGCCTGTGCGAGCGCGCTTATCTGTTTTTCCGCCCAGTGTCCCGATATATCGGAATACGAATACGCCCTGCGCGCATACCTGTCGTTTAAATCCTCGCCCGTTACAGCGTCAATGTTCAGGCTTCCCTGATACCTCGGTCCAAAGCAGCGCGTGTACATTCTGTCGACGTTTACAAACTGCTCCGTAAGCGGTGCTATCTCAAACATTTTCTGCACCGCCTCCTCAGTCGAAAGAGCACCTGCCGGGTCGGCAAATTCGGTAGTATCGGGGTCCCATGTAAGATTAAACGACGCTATTTCCCCGCTTTCCATATCGTAGTAAACATTAACGCCGTTGTTTATGTATTCAACCCCGTTTACAATTCTGGAAGCGGACAGGAAATAACCATAGGTTCTTGTTTCCTCCGGCTCAGTGCACTGAGAAAGCTCATCTCCGTACTGGTAATCAAGGAATGCCGCTGTCTTTTCGGCTGCGCTCTCATACTCAGCGTCAGAATACTCTTCTCTTCCCTCACTCGCTCCGGAATATGCGAAATTCTTGCTGTAGCTTAGAATCTTACCTGTCTGCGCATCAGCTGTTACATATACCCCAAATTCCTTGTCTGTAATGCTTACCGATATAAAATATCTCTCATCTTCTTTGTAAATTCTGCTTGACACCTTGCTGTCTGCCGTGAGGCTGATATCTCCGAGATACGGATTTTCATTTATCGCCGCTATTATCTCGTCCTCGCTTACAAGGCCGGAAATGTTTTCAAGCTCCGTTATCTCCTCCGGAGTAAGGCTGTTAGAGTCTGAACCGCCCGATGCGGCAGCAGCCTGGGTCTCACCGAATTCCTTGTCAAGGCTGTAAATATTCTCATCGGCATACTGTTCTGCCTTTTCACCGGTTTCACAAAGAATATACCCCATATCGTTATCCCTGAATCTGTAAACGAGCATGGGGGCGTCTTTTTCTCCCGCGGCCCTGTACGGCATATATCTCTTCATGTACACGAGCTCAATAGGATACTCTTCAAGATACCTCTCCTCAGGATTTTCGATAGAAACGCCATATGACTCAATAAATTCAATGCCGTAATCAATGTTGATCCTTGCGTTCGTCACAATAAATTCATCGCCGTCGTACATGACATTCACGACAGCGCCCTCCGAAAATACAGGGATTCCGCCATGCTCTCTGTACCAGCTGAAGCTGCACGAAGATGACGTTATTACAGGCTCGGATGTTTCATCTGCAACAAGAGTGTCATTTCCCGGAACAAACATTTCAGGAACGACTTTCTTCAAAAATGCATCCGCCGCGGTAAAATATTCGTCCGCTGTTTTATCCGATATTGATTTCACATCTCCGAAGCCGGAGCTGTAATAATCATAAGACAGTATATGTCCATCGGCGTCCGCTGACACGCTCATATTTGAACTGCCGTCCTCGGCATACCAGTTGTAATAAAATGTCTGCTCTTCCTCGCTTATGACTGAGCTGCTGAACTCTGTCAGCTCCTCAGGCACGTCAATTTTCGATTTTACGCTTACAAGCGCCTGCTCCATCAAAGACGTATCGATTTCGGCAAATACCGGGACTGACGCCGAAATCATGGAAAATACAATAAATAATGATATCAGTTTCTTCACACATATCTCCCCTTTCACTGACAAATTTCATCGCTCCGCTAATGCCAATAGGTTTATCCTACCCACGAGGTGCCGTCTGAGAAGGCTACTCTCGTCACGCGGAGATTTCTGATGCTGGTAGTTCTTTCATTGCTGTAAAGCGTCCAGTAATAACTCTTTGTCTGCCTTGCAGAAAGATCGGCGTTATCCATCCAGCCGGTGAATGACCCGTTATACAGCCACGGATAGTCTGTCGTTATGTTTCCATACGCGTCATAGCAAACCCATTCAAGCTCAAAAGAAGTAACATACTTTCCGCTTATGTTCAACAGATTTATATTCACCTGCGGAACATTTATCGAATTATACGAAATGCTCGTATTTCTGATAACGAGGGGGACGCCTGTCTGCGCATACCAGTTTTGATACAATGAATCAAGCGTTGCCAGCTGCGCCGGTGTTGCACTGCTTCCGTAATTGAATTCAGCGGAATAAAGCTTGCCTTCAAGATAGTTCACAGCAGCCTCATATCCCTGCTCTCCTGCGAGCTTCATCGCCCATGCGTTTATAAAATCGTTGTACTGATACCACCCCGCTGCCTCATATGCTCTTACCTCTGCCGGTAAAACCTTTATCTCCTGAAGGTCAAGATTTGTAAGAGACACAGGAGTTATCGTAACGGCCTGCTTCTCGGGAGATACGGGGAATCCGTCTATCCAGAGCTTTATGGCGCGTTCAAAGTCCACCCATGCGACCTCGCCGAACATTCCGAGCTCCTCCATCGGAACCATTGTATATCCGTTCATGGCGTATGATGTAATCTGCTGACCATTCGCGAAAACACGTATATCGGTTTCAAGAATATCTGCAAAAAAGGTTCCGGGGATAGCAGACTTGTCGACGTTCATCGTTTGCGGCTCAGTGCTTTGGCTGCGCGCGATGTTAAGCGATCTGCTTGCATCGTCCCATGTAACATCAAACCCAAAATTGCGCAAATCTTCAGCAACTACAACGGACTGACCGTTTACAGCAAACGACGGTATTGCATAGTGATTCACATATGCCACAATATCCGTGTTCAGAGCCTCACCAACTTTGTCGCCTACCTGTGCGTGTACTACACCTGCCATACAGCTCAGGCATACAGCTGCTGTCAAAAACGCCTTAATCAATTTTTTCATTTTTTCCTCCTTTTCTCTTCTTTACCTAAATACCTTACAGAGCTGTAAAATGTTGCACATTTTACATAAAATAATATTATTTGTGCACTTTTCCTATATAATACGCACAAAATTATACAACTTACACTATAATTATGTTTTTATCCGAGCTTGTCAGGTTTCTGCACCCGTCCTCAAGCACAACGACAAGATCCTCAATCCTGACTCCGCCGAATCCCTCAATGTATATTCCCGGCTCGACGGAAACAACATTCCCGGCATGAAGTATATCCTCCGACCGCGGTGATAAATTAGGGGATTCGTGTATTTCTATCCCCACGCTGTGACCAAGGCTGTGACCGAAGCATTCACCATATCCCCCGTCCGCTATAACATTTCGTGCAAAAGCGTCTATCTCCGAGCATTGTCTCCCTGCACAGATTTTAGTGAGCGCCGCATTCTGCGCATTTCTGACCACCGAGTATATCTCCGTCTGTCTATCGTCCATACCGCCAATTGATATTGTCCTCGTCATATCGGAGCAGTACCCATCAAGCACACACCCGAAATCAAGCGTCAGCAAATCTCCTTTCTCAACGGTTTTGTCAGACGCTGTGCCGTGCGGCATTGCAGAGCGCGCACCTGAAGCGCATATTGTTTCAAATGACGTTCTTTCGGCGCCACACTTTCTCATGAACATTTCAAGCTCAAGAGCTATTTCCTTTTCGGTCATTCCGGGTTTTATAAATTCCAGTATGTGAGAAAAAGCCCTGTCACCAAGCTCCTCTGCCGCCGCTATACGCCTTATTTCATCATCGTCCTTTATGCGGCGCATCTCCGATATTTCCGACTGCTTCGGCACAAACGACTTATCTGCGGTGCCTGCCGATATTGCAGCATATTGCGAGAAAGGCAGACATTCGTCCTCAAACCATATATAGCTTTCGCTCACTATTGAAAGGAGCTTCCCGAGCTTACCGGAAAACACCTCATAACCGTCTGCCTGCTGCGACGCCTGTATGGTATAGCGCGAATCTGTTACAATAACACGTTTATCCTTAGCTATGTACAAAAACGCGTCCTCTGATGTAAATCCGCTGTAATAAAAAATATTAGCCCTTCCGGATATGAGGACGCCCTCGTTATCTGCCAGCTTATCCGCCAGCCTCTGTGCTCTGTCCACGACAAATCACCCACCTAAGCATATGATTTCTTTTACATGATTATATCATTTTTGTCAAGCTGTGTCAACTGAAAAAAACCGTAAAAAAACTCTTTGTTTTTTACGGCTTCTGTATATTAAAACTGAATTACTTCACCGGCAGCTTCGCATTTTGAACCGTGCACATTAAATTTTACCGTGCTTTTCCCTGTACTTTCCGGGGGACACGCCCGTTACGCTTTTAAATATCTTGGAAAAATAGCTCTGGTCATCGAATCCAACCAAATTTGCCGCGTCGACAAGAGAGACGGAGCTGTCGAGCAAAAGCACCTTGCTCTTTTCTATACGCACCTTGTTTATGTATTCTGAAAGCGATATGTTCATCTCCTCCTTGAATGTTTTGCTGACATACGACTTGCTCAGGTAAACATAATCAGCCATCTCATTTAATGAGATTTTGTTCATATAATTGCTTTTGATGTACGCCGTTATCTTGTAGATTATGTCGGTGTGCTT
>CALXSX010000104.1 GCA_944391265.1 uncultured Clostridia bacterium
ATTGCTTGATTATGTACAGAGCCCGTATTTTACTGAGGCAAGCGTTCAAAAGGAACAGGGAATAATCGGTCAGGAAATTAAGATGTACGATGATAACGGACCGTGGAGAGTATTTTTTAATCTTCTCGGTGCTCTTTATCATAATCATCCAGTAAGGAAGGATATTGCCGGGACGGTAGAGAGCATCAGTCATATTACTGCTGATTTGCTCTATAAATGCTACAACACTTTTTATAATTTATCTAATATGATGATATTTGTCACCGGAGACATTAACCCCAAATCAATAGAAGAATGTATTGACAGGTCAGTCAAAAACAACAAGCCGTTCAATGAGGAAATTAAAAAGATATACCCCGATGAACCCGAATCGGTATGCACTAAAAAGGTCGAGCAAAAGCTAAGCGTTTCAATGCCTCTATTCATGATTGGGTTTAAGGATACCGATAATGGCTACAGCGGTGACGAGCTTCTCAAAAAAGTGATAGAAGTATCAATTCTTAATAAGATGCTTTTTGCGAAAGGTACGCCTTTTTATAAGGAGCTTTCTGACGAAGGTCTTATAAACGATAGCTTTTCAACTGATTATACGGCTCAGCCGGATTACGGTCATGTAATTATAGAGGGCGAGTCGTCAGATGCCGAACGCGTATTTGAAAAGGTGCTTTCATATGTTCGTTCGTTGAGGGAAGCTGGGATTTCCGAGGAAGATTACGAGCGCACGAAAAAAGTCGTAGGGGGAGATTACATCAGGAGCTATAATGATGTTGAGGAGTTTTCACATTCATTTTTGACAATGTACATGATGGGGTCGATGTATACTAACTTTGAAGATGTGTTTGAAAAAATCACATTTGAAGATGTTAAAAATAGATTTACAAAGCTTTTTGAGGAAGATAAATCTGCAATATCGATAGTCAATCCGGCTTAAACAAAGAGGGAAGATATTATGAAAAAATACGAAGTAGTGATAATAGGGGGCGGACCCGCAGGGTACACTGCCGCTCTCTACTGCGCAAGAAGTGGTTATTCCGTTGTGGTTATCGAAAAGCTTACACCGGGAGGTCAGATGGCAACTACAGATAAGGTTGACAATTATCCGGGGTTTGCGGAGGGTATAGGCGGATTTGAGCTTTCTGTAAATATGAAAAAGGGAGCCGAGAGATTCGGAGTTGAGTCAGTCTCTGATGAGATTGTCAGAGCAGAGCTTAAAGGAGCTATAAAGAAAATTTACGGCCGCTCTTTTGAGTACGAAGCTCAATGCGTAATCATAGCTACAGGTGCGTATCCGCGTATGCTTGGACTTGAAGGAGAGGCTGAAATGCGCGGTAAGGGTGTGAGCTACTGCGCTACTTGTGACGGGATGTTTTTCAGGAATAAAACAGTTGTTGTTGTCGGAGGCGGAAACAGCGCTGTTGAGGACGCTCTTTATCTGTCTCACATTTGTGAAAAGGTGTACCTGGTACACAGACGCGACACCCTGCGCGCTTCCAAGATATATGCTGATAAGCTCAGGGAAAGTGGTGTGGAATTTATAAAAAATTCTGTTGTTAAAAAGCTCATTTCTGACGGAACTCTAAGTGGTGTGGAAATAGAATCTGACGGAAAGAAAATAGAGCTGCCATGCAACGGCCTGTTCGTCGCTGTAGGAAGAGTGCCTGACACAAAGGTGTTTGAAGGACAGATAGCCCTTGACAGTTCCGGATATATTATAGCAGGAGAAGACACAAAAACGAACATAGACGGCGTTTTTGCCGCAGGTGACGTCAGGACAAAGCCGCTCAGACAGATAGTTACGGCTGCTTCTGACGGTGCGGTTGCTTCAAAGCTTGCAGAGGAATACCTTTCATCTATCTGATTCTTTGCCTAAATAAATTTGAGAATTGTAAAAAAAAATACTTGCTTTTTAATCTAAAGTGTAGTATAATGTTCTGGTGAGTTAATTTTTGGCGATGATGACCGAGCCTGTGCGATTGAAAACTGTGAACCTTGTCAGATGGGGAACCAAGCAGCAATAAGCAGATCTTTCGATGTGTTGCGGATAACTCGGTCGGAGCCTGTTTTTGAATTTATAACTGCGGACGCCTCTATAGGCGGTGGATTTCATATTTGAAATCAGTGAGAGAACAATATCACACTGATCGTAGCGCTGCTGTGCGGCGCTCTTGTCCTCGTTAAATAGCGGGACAAGTCTTTATTGAACACCACAGGTAGTGTTTGGATGCGATAAAAGGCTTATCGTTTACAATGTACGCCTTTATGGTGTTTTTTCTTTAGTCTGACCTTGCCGGAAAAAAGGATGGATATTTATGGCGTATAAGGCTATTTACAGAAAATGGCGGCCGATGGTGTTTGAGGACGTTATAGGGCAGAGTCATATAACGGAAACACTTAAAAATCAAATAATTACTGACAGAGTTGGGCACGCGTATCTGTTTTGCGGAACAAGAGGAACGGGAAAGACAACGGCGGCAAAAATACTTGCACGAGCTGTTAATTGTCTTAATCCGAAGAATGGCTCACCTTGCAATGAGTGTGAGATTTGCTGCGGTATCATAGACGGCAGTATAATGGACGTTACTGAAATTGATGCCGCATCAAATAACGGTGTGGAAAACATTCGTGACCTTCGTGATGACACTAAATATGTTACGACATCGGCAAAATACAGAATATATATAATAGATGAGGTTCATATGC
>CALXSX010000105.1 GCA_944391265.1 uncultured Clostridia bacterium
ATTAATATCTCTACGGAAGTGTTTTCTTTAAAATCAAGTATTCTAATTATTTTACTTTTTATAGCTTCTATTTCTGCTATTTGAATAACCTTTTCCTTTGCTTTATTTTCATCATTCGGTTGTTGGCTGGGCAAGAGGATAAAAGTGATTATAGTTATAATGATAAAGAAAACAAGCTGTATTTTGGTTTCATTTTGCATATTACCATAGGCTAATCGGTCTTGTATAAAACTACCTAATACTAAAACGGGCTGGAAAATAAGCCCTCCCCAGAAGAATTTTTCGTTTTTTTTGACAATAGCTATTATATACGTAATAATAGCTATTGATATAGGACTAAATAACAAAATAAATATAATTAAAAGGTCTATCAGTTCGGAAATTGTACTCAAAACACTCCACCTCTTTAGTATAAATTTAAAAATAAAAAGTGAGATAACACTGACCTCATAACTTTAACTGTTATTTACGGTGTCAATAGCTTTCTTCACACCAATAGGACGAATAATCATAAAAATCAAAATTGTAACAACACTTTGATATATTCCTATTTTGTAGTCTAATTCTTTTATTTTTTACGTTCGTTCATAAGGCACCTCTAAAAATATGGGCGGGTAGCGTAATGTTCATAATTGCCGTTTATGCGTTGTTCTAACAACTTTTTTGCTAATTTAATGGAATTACCGGGCGAAGCAGGAATTTTGTAATGAAGGTTCTTTGTTTCTGGTATGCCGCGTACATGTTGAAAATTTCAATCGAAGGCGCGAGCAGGTTGTCAAAGTATCCCCTGCAACATGTCCCGCAGCATGATGATGTATCATTCAAATAAAAAATAATAAAATTTTTATTAAACTACTTTTCAAAACTCAATCCATATGCTATAATTAACTAAAAAATATAAGGAAGGTACCACCATGAAGAAAAAAGGATTTTTATTTCTGCTATCGATTGTTGCAGCTATGACATTTATGTCCGCGATATTTTCAGTGTCTGCATCAAGTGCACAAACTTTAAGCACAGTTGATATTGAATTCCAAATAAAATCTGCTGAAGTCAATCTTCCGTCTGAAGCAAATCTAACTTTATTTGACGGGAATAAAAAATACTACGCTACCGTCATCATTGGATCTTCTGTCGATTCGGCAATTGCGCATTTTGACGTTGATCCGTTTTCGCCCGGAAAGGATTTTAAACTCACAATCGAGTCAGGCTTCTCATCTGTAATCTACTACGACTACAAGTTTGAAAAGGGCTCAGAGATAGGGCTTTGGACATATACCGATGTAAATACATCGCTGCCAGTGTCTGTGTTTCACATGAGCGCTGTTGCTGAAAAAACAAAACCTGTTCAGTATTATGCTGATTTTAACTTTTATCCTCTGACTGTACCAGCGCAGTACCACGACGGCGTCTTATACGTACCCGCGGCAGAAGGCGCAAGAGCTATGGGCGTACCGTATATAGTATACGTTCCTGAGACTGGTGAAATAACTTATTACATTTTTGATGATAAAATAACCATGTACCTCGGTTCAACAAGTGCAACAGCATACGGCTACGGCTATACTCTGGATGCTCCGCCAGTCATCTTAAACGAATACCCATACATACCGCTCCTGTCATTTGCCGAGATTGTTGATGCGGACGTGATTTTGCAAAACGAGCCAGACCATGTAAACGCTGTGGTATCAACATCAAAAGTGGCACTTAAAAACGGTGCTAAATATGCAAATGAACAGCGCATGAATTCATCGGGAATAAGCAGCAGCACAAATTATATGATATGGGTAAACAAAAGCGAGTACAAGCTCCGCGTTTTCACCGGCAGCAAAAACAACTGGAATCAAATCGCTGAATTTACCTGTGCTATCGGAAAGGATTCAACCCCTACGTGTACAGGTGTTTACAAATACTATTCAAAAGAAAAAATGTGGGCATACAGTTCCTACTATGTCGGACCTATAATGCGCTTTAACGGCGGATATGCAATACACAGCACCCTGCTGAGGTACAACGGTACACCGTATGACAACAGAGTCGGTATGAAGCTGTCTCACGGCTGCGTCCGCCTTCGGGCACAGGATATAAATTGGCTTGTGAATACGATACCTCTTTACTCGACTATTTACATAACCAACAGCTAAAAAAATGAGAGCGAATGCTCTCATTTTTTTAGTTTATCGACACAGATATAATTTTAAAAGTTTTAACGCACATTCTATATCTTTCGTGCTTGCAATTTCGCTGGGTGAAAAAATATTCCGTACAGGAACTGAGATTCCGCCCGTCTTTACTCCCATACCACATGTCTGAACGGCACCGGCACATGCGCGCATATTCGAATTTACTTCAAGCTGATAATCAATAGCTTCAGCGTTTGCAAGCTCTGTAAGCTTCTCTCTGACCTCGTGATGTGCTATGACAGATTTATCCATCACCTTAACCGTACAGCCTCCGCCAAGTCTGACATGGCTCTCCCCGCCCGGGACATCATCGCAAGCCGTTGTATCAACTGAGACCGCATAATCTGCACCGATTCCGTAAGCCGCCGTTTTTGCTCCGCGCATACCTACCTCTTTTTGCGTTGAAAATATAAAATAAAGCTCATTTTCTGGCTGTTTAATTTCTTTTATGGCACGTGTCAGAATGTAACAGCCTACACGGCCGCTGAGCGATTTGGACACTATTATACCACTGTTTTCAATAAAATCTCCGCAAAAGCACGCCATGTCGCCCGGATTTATTCCACCGTCTACTCCGGCGTCAATATACATCTTACTCACATCAAAATTATCATTGTCATTTTCACTTGCTATCAGCCCTGCTGTACCATTCTCAAAAACAACACGTCTGCCTGCAAGACTGCGTTTATCGACACCCCCCACAAGGGCAAAACGTAAAAATCCGTTATTCTCTAAAGCAGTGACTATTACACCGGTTTCATCCATATTAGTTACCGCAATAATTTTATTTCCGCCTTTTCCTTTTCTTGCTATCAGGTTTCCCAAAGCGTCGGTATAAATTTCATCGCAGAAGCTCTGAATCTCGTTTATTATAATATCTCTTACAGCATCTTCTCTGCCCGAAGGCCCAAAACACTGTGTGTATTTCTTCAAGAGTTCCAACCCAGAATACCTCCTATCTCACTTAAATACATTTTTGTAAAATCATAAAGCGCTTTCACATCACTAAAATCAGCAACGCCTACAGGTGAATGAAGATACCTGCATGGCACAGATGCCGACGCTGTGAGAACGCCGCCTGCGGCAAGATGTATACTCCCTGCATCGTTGCCGCCCATTGTGGTTTTCTTAAGCTGTACAGGAATATTATTCGCCTCAGCGCAAATAACAAGTTTTTTAAGCAGCGCTGTATTAGTAATTGATGCAGAATCCATAAATGAAAGCGCAACGCCGCCGCCAGAAGCTGTTACCTGCTGCGATTTTTTCGTCTTGTACACATCTGAACAGGTTGTGCTTTCAAGAACAAGCGCCGCATCAGGTTTTAGTCTTTCAGCACATATCCTGCTTCCTCTGAGGCCTACCTCCTCCTGAACGGTAAAACACACATACGTATCATATTCCGGCTTCACTTTCAGAATCTCGGCAAGCACAGCACAGCCGGCTCTGTCATCAATCGCTTTCGCTTTGAACTTATTTCCTCCAAGCTTACCAAAGGTCGTGTCAAATACGGCATAATCACCGATCTCTATATGCTTTTTCGCATCATCAGCGCTTTTTGCGCCTATATCTATATACAAATCTTTGATTTTCGGCACCGATTCACGCTCGCCTTCAGAAAGAAGATGTATCGCCTTAACGCCTATTATTCCCTTTGTTCCGTTTGAAAAAACGACCTTTTTCCCAAGTATTACCCTTGTGTCAATGCCTCCGACCGCCTTAAATTTTACATACCCCGTGTCGGTTATCTTAGAAGCAATAAACCCAACCTCGTCCATGTGTGCTGACAGCATGATTTTTTTTGTATGGTCTCTTCCATTTTTCAAAGCGACCACATTTCCTAAATAATCAAAATCAATAATATCAGCTCTGTCTTTTATCTCGTCTACTATAATTTTTCTTACGGCACCCTCGTCTCCGCTCGCGCCGCAAGCATTACAAAGCTTTTCTAACAGCATAGAAGGTCCTCCGAATCAATATCATAATTTTCAATAAATCTGTATATGAGGTTCCTCACAGCTTCAATATCAGAAAGCTGCATCATCTCAACGGGATTATGCATATACTTCACTGGAATTGACAAAAGAGCTGTCGCAACACCACTGCCGGAAACCTGGATTTCCCAGGCATTAGTGCCTGTGTAGCCGCCGTCGGTATCAATCTCAAACGGTATATTGAAGCGCTCACAAAGCTTAATAAGTCGTTTCTTTATACCGTTATGGACGTTCGGCCCTGACGATATGATACAACCGCTGCCACACAGATATGCGTCCTCGGAATTGTCGGGCGTCACAGCGTGGCACACATCTACAGATATGGCTATATCGGGCTTTATGATGTTTGCGGCAGTTTTTGCACCGCGAAGACCTACTTCTTCCTGAACGGTTGCAACGAAATAAATATCAGCATTTAAATCAAGGTTTTGAACCCTTCTTAAAACATCGATTACGACAGTTGTTCCCGCCCTGTCATCGAGAGCTTTCAGAGAAATATTCCCGTTCATGAGCTCTCCGCACGACTGCGAAAGCGTCACAGGAGTGCCTATGCGTATAATCTTTTTCAGTTCTTCGGCACTGTAACCTGTATCTATCGCCATATCCTCAGGTTTCATGGGCTTTTTGCTCTCATCCTTTGTCTGAAGGTGCGGCGGTTTGGCACCTATCACTCCCGGAATATCCGATTTCCCGTGCAAAATCACCTCACAGGATGGAAGTATTCTATCGTCAATTCCGCCAACATTTACAAAGCTCACGAATCCGTTTTCATCGATTCCTGAAACCATTAGCCCTATTTCATCGATGTGACCTTCTATCATTATTTTCGTGCTGTTTTCAAGCCCTGATTTTTTTTCGGCTATAACGTTTCCAAGGCTGTCACGGTAGACATTATCAGCGTACAACTTCATCATCCTTATAATTTCATCGGACAATCTGTACTCAAAGCCTGAAATTCCTCTCAGATCGCTGAGTTTTTTTACAAGTTCTTTCAATCTACGTCCATCTCCTTAACAGTCAGCGCAAAATACATACCCATATGCTTAGGGCTCACGTTTCGTTTCTGCATTTCGCAGCATTTTATCAGTATTTCCTCGGCGAAAACGGCCTTCTGAGGAAATATCCTATAACAGATATTAAGAAGCTTGTCACGGTAATCAGAATTTACCACTTTGTCTGCAAGCTCCTCGCTTAAAAATACAACATCTCTCACCATAAGCATCAAAATATTTAGTATATCATCCAGTCTTTCCTTATTTTTATCAAAAAATTCGGAAACGTAAAAGCTGTCCTCATAGCTGTCCGAAAATATTTTTGTAAGAATATCAGCGCAGGCAGAGCGTATTGCCTTGAACTCAGCGTCTGACAAAAGCGCATCGAGCACAGCGGGATTACCGTTAGAATATCTGACATAAAACGCCGAATCTTCTGTCAGGTCAGGATACTTTTTAGCAATATACTCATACATTTTTTTATCGGAAAGCGGGCCGAGAGTTATCAGAGAACACCTTGAACGAATCGTCGGCAGAAGAAGTGCCGAATCAGACACCGTAATTAAAAACACAGCATATTCTGGCGGCTCCTCAAGCGTTTTTAAAAGCGCGTTCTGAGACTCCTCTGTAATAATATCACCGTCAATAATGTAAACTTTCTTTTCTGATGAAAACGGCTTTATGAATGCGTCATCGTTAATATGTCTTATAACCTCTACGCCTATGCTTTTCTTTTTTTCGGCAGGTCTCGCAAGCGTTATGTCGGGATTTGTCCCTGCCTTTGCCATAATGCAGGGCGTGCATTCACCGCAAGGCTTTGTAAATTTCTGGGAGCAAACAAGCGCACACGCCATAAGCTGCGAAAAAGTGTCGCCGCCAAGACCGGGAGCTGCTTCTATTATATATGCGTGCGAATTTTTTCTGCTGCGTATAGATTCTACTACAGCCTGTGCCTCCTTTTCATGATATATCTCATATCCGTACATAAACTTTGTTACCCCCCGAAAGCGATAAAATTAACAACTGCCTTTTTCATCAGCTTGCTCATCTAGCACGCTGACTATGGTGTGATTAAATAACACCTTCAACTTTTTATCTATAAAATGCATTATGGCAAACCACAGACAAGCGGCAACCGCACTTGAAATTATCGCCTTGTATTCACCCGATCCGCAGTAATACAAAATCATGTACACTGCTGCAAAAACTATAAGCGGCATTATATAGACAAGAAATGCTGCCGTTAAAACCTTACCTGTTGACATTTCAAAAACAACAAGATCGCCTATATGTACGCCATCACGACGAGCAGCTGTTATAACTTGATTCTTAAATGTGCATTTTGCTGAGCATGACGCACAGCTTTCTCCGCACGCAGTCTCCCGCACAACAGACACCCTAAAAGCTCCGTTTTCTTCAGCAATTACTCTGCCAAGCTGCTTCACGACATACCGCCTCCGCCTTTTTGTGAATTTTTAAATGATTCGGATATACTCAAAAGCTCATTGGCGTGAACTCTTGATGCCTCCGTTATATCACCGCCGGTAAGGCGTGCAAGCTCATCTGTTCTTTCAGAGCGTGAAAGCTCGCTGACATATGTTTTTGCGCCATCATCATCCGAAGTTTTTGTAATGAGATAATGATGGTCTGCCATCGAAGCAAGCTGAGGAAGGTGCGTTACACAAAGAACCTGCTTTGTCTGTGATATTCTGTACAGCTTCTCCGCTATTTTCTTCGCTGTTATACCGGATACTCCGGTGTCTATCTCATCGAAAATAAGAGTATCTATATCATCGGATATTATCGATTTAAGAGCAAGCATGGTTCTTGAGAGCTCACCGCCTGATGCTATTTTTGTAAGAGGTTTAAGCGGCTCTTTACTGGCAGTGCTTATCATAAACTGCACGGAATCTGCTCCCGTTGCAGACAACTGTGCATTCTCTATAGAAACACCGAACCTGCTGTGCTGCATATTAAGCTCATGAAGTGATTCTGTTATTCTCACTTCAAGATCAGCTGCTGCCTTCCTTCTCAGCTCAGAAAGCTTGGCAGCTGCCGAATACGCTTCTTTTAAAGCTTCGTCGCGCTCAGATTCTTTTTCTTCAATGGCTGAGTCAATATTTATGATTGTTTGAAGCTCCTTTTTCGCACTGTCGCAGTATGATTTAATTTCACGGATAGTAGAGCCGTATTTTCTCTTTAAATTTTTTATCAGACTAAGGCGCTGCATAGTATCGTCAAGTATTTTTTCATCATACTCAATGCCACGAAGATATTCCATAACGCTGTGAGCTGCATCTTCGACTGCGTACAAAGCATCATTGAGAGGAGTCAGCAAATCTTTTACTGTGTCTGAGTAATCTGCCACATCTGCAAGCTCATCTATGGCTGAGGACAGCCTGTCAT
>CALXSX010000106.1 GCA_944391265.1 uncultured Clostridia bacterium
TTTGAAGTGTTCAATTTCCGCGCGTATTATTTTTTGTGAATATTCATACATAACGGGGCTGTTAAAGCAGTATACGTGCCTGCCGCCGAAAACGCGTTTACGCCCGTTTTCAAACTCTGATAGTATAGCCGGATGTTTCTTTGCAAGCCATGCAGGGATCGTAGCTGTCGGTGTGCCCATAATAACCTTAAGACCTTTTGCCTTTGCCTTTGCAATCACCTTATCAAAAAATGAGAAATCGTAATGGCCTTCGGTTTTCTCCATCATATGCCAGCAAAACTCACCTATGCGGATAACATTGGAGCCCAGTTCGACAATGTTGTCAAGATCATCATCCATCATCGATTCATCCCATTGTTCGGGATAGTAGTCAACACCCAATAGCATATCTGTCCTCCTAATTTCTCTTTTCGAGCTCCGCTTTCATATTTTCATAGAACTCGCCTTTTATTTTATAGCCTTTTTTGTAAATTATATAAGTGATTACGGCAAATATTGCAGGTATTACAAACATAAGCACACGCATACCGGTAATGGTCTGCTGGCTCTGGGCGGTATTTTCAACAAATCCTATAATCTCAAGTCCAATACCTGATATAAATCCTGAAACTGCGCCGGCAAGCTTTACGACAAAAGTTTGTGTGGAAAAAATCACCGACTCATTTCTTGTTCCGAATTTATACTCACCGTAATCGACAACATCTGCCAGAGAAACCGTCACAAGCACGAGCATAAGACCTATGCCTATATTGATTATCGCAGAACATACGCCCACCATGATTATGTTTGAAGGGCAAACATATCCGCAAACGAGCAGTGCGGCAAAACCTATAAGCTGAGAAACAGCTGCGGTTAAATATGCTACCGGCCTGCCTATCTTTGACGAAACATATGGGAACAGAGCAAGCGTTGCCATCTGAGCTATACCCGCAACGCCTGTATATACCGAAAACAGTGTCCCGTCAGCGCTGTTAGTAACATATTTAAAGTAAAATGTTGCAAAGCTGTTTTCCAGCTGATAACCGAGGTTAAAGAACGCGGCAACGCCCAAAACGACCAAAACCTGATCGTTTGTAAAAAGAATTTTGAGCATTTGTTTGATTGAAGTTTTTTCCGCATTTTTAGGTGTTTCATGAGCCTCACGGCATTTCAGACAGGTAAGCGTTGAAGCTATAATAAATACAACGGCAATAATCATAGCTAATTTTGAAAATCCGGCCGATTCATTGCCCTTCCCGAGAAAGCCTATTATTGCAAAGCCGCCTGAACCCACTATAAGCCATGCAAGGGAAGCGAAGAATCTCGGAATTGATGACACCTGATCACGTTCCTTAGGATCATCTGTAAGAGCGGGTACCATTGACCAGTACGGAATATCCTCGATTGTGTAGGTCATTCCCCAAAGTATATACAAAACTGCTATATATGCTGCGTATGCCGTACCCGAAAGTGAGGTGTTCCAGTAAAGAAAAACGAGCACGATTGAATTCAATACCGTTCCGAGCATTATCCATGGGCGGAACTTACCGAATTTAGAACGTGTATTATCGACTATCACACCCATAATAGGATCGTTTACAGCATCAAATATACGCGCCACAAGGAACAAAGTACCGACGAATGCCGGCGCTACCCCTTTAATATCTGTTAAAAAATATAAAAGGAAAGTGGACACGATTGCATAAACCGCATCTTTACCGAACGCGCCTATGCCAAAACAGATTTTTGATGTCCATGTTAATCTCTTATTCATATGTTTCATCCTCTCTTTTTAAATCGGAGCAACGCTCAGCTTTGCTTGCAAGGAGCGGAGCTTGCGACAGATTGCAACCGGCAAAGGGAGCGTTAGCTCCTCAGGGGTTCAGTGGGAGATTAAAACTCCCACTGAAATTCTGAAATGTCCCCCGCCGCCTACAGAGGCGGGGGACATCTTTGCTTTGGTTATACCTTATGGAATAATCATACCATATTATTTGTGGAAAGTCAACAATTATAAACTGTAAAATAAAAACAAATTATACAAAATAACAAATAAATAAAAAAATCTGCCAACAACCGGGATATTAAGCGCCGATAGACAAAAAACCCGGGTTCCCAAGCAGTTTATGGCAGCCTTTGTATAAATTTCTGTAAAAACTTTAAATAGTGACGCTGAACAAATCAAGTATATGTAAATTTCAGATGCGTCGCATGCGCCGCAATGCGCAGGATACTTGACCGTTGCAGTTTCAGCATAATTAAATTTGCTGCATGCCGCAAATTTAAATTAACAAACAATCTCAAGATGCTCTTTTACGCGCACAGCGTCAAAGAACACAGCCCCTCCTCTGGCGGTAAAATCAATTTTCACGCCGTCTGCTATCAGTGTCTTTACTTTTCCTGCAACCTCTGTGCCGAACGATTCAAGCTCAATTTCGCCGAACTTTACTGTCAGTTTGGCGCCGCTTCGGCTTGTCTCGTATGTTCCCCAGCCAGTCTCAAGACTCCACAGGCAGAAAAATCTGTTTTCGTTCACAAGCGGTTTAAAGCCTATGTGATGCTTTACCATATCAAACTCAAATCCGCTGAATATCGGAAGCAGTGCATATGCAGCCATAGATCTTGCATAGTTGCTTCCGCACTCTATTTCATTCCACGGATTTCTTTTCTCACCGTCGTACCTGTCGCGGACTGCCTTTACTACTTTGATACCCTCATCAATAAATCCGTTTGCGACAAGCAGTCCCGCAAACGAATACTCAAATCCGGTCATCGTCTCCTCACAGTACGGAATGGGTATTGACGGCTTTTCTGAACCCTCAGGATAATCGCAGATAACGGTTCCCGATTCATCGTTTACAGAGAACACTCTCCACGGGTTCACAAAATCTCGCATGGATTCCTTGAAATTATTCTTCATCATGCTTTTAAGAGCAGTTTTTACCTGTCCGTTGTCAAAAACATCTCCGAGTCCTACAATATCAGCATGCCACTGACCGAGCATCTGATCTATCTCACTTCCGTCGCAGATCTGATATTTTATTTCGCCTTTTTCTTCGTTCCAGTAACCGTTTTCCGCTCCGAAGTGTGTCAGCACGGACTTGTCTTTTATATTGATTTTATGTATAAAATATTCACCGTTAAAGAGATTTTCCTTTACCCACGAAAATCCTGATTCAAAAACCTTTAAATACTCATCACGCTTTTGTGTGTCTCCGAGATAATCAGCCATTTCCGCTCCTGCCTTAAGCGCGGCAAGGTACATTCCCTCAAGCCACGCGGACGGACCGAAAAGCTCCATATCAAGCGTATGAT
>CALXSX010000107.1 GCA_944391265.1 uncultured Clostridia bacterium
GTCAAACACAAACACCGTACCGGTGAGGGCTTTGCCCATCTCAGAGGCAAGCTTAAGCCTCTGTGCCTCACCGCCGGACAGACTCGGTGTCGTTTCACCAAGCGTCAAATATCCAAGGCCCATGTCATACAGCGTCTGAAGCCTGTTTTTGACAGTTTTCAAATCATCGCAGGCTTCTATAGCACTTTTTATATCCATCGCCATTATATCGGGTATAGAATATTCTTTTCCGGATTTTGATGTACGAACAATGCTATACGCTTCTTTTCTGTACCGCGATCCCCGGCATTCGGGGCATGGTATTTCAACATCGGCAAGAAACTGCACATCAAGGCTGATTATGCCCGTCCCGTCACATACCGGGCAGTGAAGACGCCCCGTATTATACGAAAAATCTCCCGGCTTATACCCCAATTTTTTTGCCTGCGGCAGTCTGGCAAATACTTTTCTGAGCTCGTCGTGAACATTCGCATAAGTAGCTACGGTTGAGCGTACATTTATGCCTATCGGCGCAGCGTCAATCAGCTTCACGCGCGAGATGCCGTCAGCTTGTATTGACTCTATATGCTCAGGCGCCGTCGTGCCGGCAATCAGCGCTTCAAGCGCAGGCACAAGACTTTCAAGGACCAGCGTCGTTTTACCGGAGCCTGACACACCGGTTACAACTGTTAATCTTCCCTTTGGAATATCCACACTAAGCGGCTTTACGGTGTGTATTGCCTTAGTTTCAAGATGAATTCTTCCGGAGGTGAACATCTCACCGGACGCACATCTTTCTCTGATGACTGTATTTTTCTTTCCTGACAGATAACCTCCTATTACTGAAGCTCCGCTGCTTATTATATCCTCAAGTATGCCTTCTGCAACAACCTCTCCCCCATCCGCTCCTGCGCCGGGTCCAAGCTCTACAAACCAATCTGCTCCCTTTAATATATTCACATCGTGATCAACAAGCAAAATTGAATTGCCGTCTGATATAAGGTCATTCATAACTCCGGCAAGTCCGGTTATATTTGAAGGATGAAGTCCGATTGACGGCTCATCGAGTACATACAGCACTCCTGTTGTCCTGTTCCTCACTGCCCGCGCAAGCTGCATTCTCTGCAGTTCCCCGGTAGAAAGCGTAGCCGACGAACGGTCAAGGGTGAGGTACCCCAAACCGAGTTCTATAAGTCTGCGTCCCGACAAAATAAACGAATCGCATATGGATTTTGCCATTTCTCGCATTTCCTCCGGCATGCTTTCCGGAACAGCGCCCACCCAGTCCATAAGACGTGAAAGAGTCATCGTGCACGCCTCGTCAAGCGAGATTCCGAGAAGCCTGGGGGCTCTTGCCTCCTCGCAAAGGCGCGTACCTCCGCAGTCAGGGCACAGCTCCTCTTTAAGGAATTTCTCAACGCGTTTCATGCCCTTTTCGTCTTTAACCTTTGCAAGTGCATTTTCGACGGTATACACTGCGTTGTAATAAGTAAAATCAAGCTCCCCCGCCTGATTACTGTTTTTTGATTTGTAGAAAATATGCTTTTTTTCAGCAGGTCCGTGATATACAATTTCCCTTTCACGCTCCGTAAGCTCTGAAAACGGGACGTTAGTGCGGACCCCCATCTCTCTGCAGACATCTGTCATCAGCGACCACATCAAGGTATTCCACGGAGCGACCGCCCCTTCATCTATTGAAAGTGACTCATCGGGCACAAGAGAGCTGATGTCAACAGTGCGGACAAGACCCGTGCCACCGCAGCGTTTGCAGGCGCCCTGGCTGTTAAAAGCAAGCTCCTCAGCGGACGGGGCATAAAAATTCGCGCCGCATTGTGGGCAGATAAGCATCTTGCCGGCCGCTACCGCGATTGACGGCGGAACATAGTGACCGTTTGGGCATCTATGGCTTGAGAGCCTTGAAAACATAAGACGCAGACTGTTAAGCAGTTCCGTGCCCGTACCGAATGTACTGCGTATCCCGGGCACATTTGGTCGCTGATGGAGCGCAAGCGCCGCAGGCACGTAAAGAACTTCATCAACCTGCGCTTCGCCTGCGGTAGTCATTCTCCGGCGAGTATATGTAGAAAGAGACTCCAAATACCGCCTTGATCCCTCAGTGTAAAGCACTCCAAGCGCAAGAGACGATTTGCCGGAACCTGAAACGCCTACTACTGCAACCGTCTTATTCAATGGTATTTTAACATAAATGTTTTTTAAATTGTGAACTCTTGCCCCTCGGATAACTATATTTTTCGGAGCGGCGTTTTTATGCTCAGTCATACAAATTATTCCTTTTCTTTAAATCAACCAGTCTTTGAGGGCGTCAAAAGTTTTATCAACTGCTCCCCTTTCATTTGTTTCAACCTATCATAGGTAAAAATGGTAATCTTAAAATATAATATAGCATGAAACAAAAACAGTGTCAACATTTATATAAATTCTGGCCTGAAAATTTTATTTTTTTTGTAAATTTGCATATTTTATTAACAAACATTATTTCTTTTGTTAATTTTAGCACTCACCTCTTGACAGTGCTAATAAGCGGTGCTATAATGAAGATGTTCCAAAAGAGAGGAGCTGATAAGAGGCTTCTCCCACAGGGCAAGAGATAAGTATAAGAATGGAGGAATGACTTATGTTGCCTAGCATTTTTGGTGAAAATTTGTTTGATGATTGGTTTGAAGATGGGTTCGGAATGTTCCCAGCTTGGAATGGGCATAACGACCGTCTGTATGGAAAACACGGCAAAAACCTTATGAAGACTGATGTACGCGAAACAGAAAACACGTACGAAGTGGATATTGATTTGCCGGGCTTTAAGAAAGATGAGATTAAAGTTGATTTGGCAGACGGTTATCTTACAGTAAGTGCTTCTAAGGGTTTGGATAAGGATGAAAAGGACAAGAAAGGCAAATACATCCGTCGTGAGCGTTATGCCGGAACGTGCAGCAGAAGCTTCTATGTAGGTGATTTGAAGCCAACGGACATTTCCGCAAGCTATGAGAACGGGATCCTGAAGCTTTCGATGCCTAAAGGAGCCAAAAAGGAACTTCCCGGAAGTACCTCTATAAATATTGACTAATTTTTTCAGGGGCTGTAAAAACTCAGTTTTACAGCCCCTGCGCTTTTTATTTAAATAAAATTTAAGAGTAATAAAAATAGTATCGCAAAACCAGCAAAAAATTAAAATTTGCGGAAGCGTAAAAAACAAAGAGTTTTTTGAATAAACCGCTGCATCTGCAATGATTAAGCCGGATATATACCAGGATTTTAAATTGCTGTTTTTCCCAAAATTTTTCAGTTTAAGATAAATCCTCTTCTTGTACTGAATTTAACTCCGTTTGAGTATTCTTTTATTATTTTTTTTCTGCAGGCTCGTTTTTGCTTCTGCCGAGCTCAGATCAGTGTCTCTGTTTCCAAACACGAAAAATCTGACATCTCCGCCATCTCCGCTGTAGCCTCTCGGTTCGACGGTAAAGGGCTCGCAAAAGCGCCTGATATTCGTATTCTTTTCAAGCAGTGTCTTCCAGACCGGGTCAAGAAGCCACGACCAGCACACAAACGCTTTAAACTCGTATCCGAAATACTTCGGAAAAAATTTTTTTGCCGCATCAAATGATTTAAGACATTCATTAAAATCCATTTTCTCTCCCTGCGGAATATGAACTTCCAGTACATTGTCTCCGAAGCCCAATGCGCGGTCGTACTCGTCAAGGAAAAGGTATGTGGGTTCGTCATCAATCCTTTCGTTTTTAACGCGCTGCGCACGCACAAGGTCAAGGTAAACTCCGTTCTCAGTCGTATTCACCTTCTCGTCAAATATATCAAGGAGACCATCAGCGTATCCGTCTTTTCTGTACTTTACGCCGCCGGCACAAACCCATAATACTTCACCCGTTTTTTTACTTCTGTATGCTTCGGCATTTCCCCAAAACCGCTCCGGCGCAAATTCAAGTCTGCCAAGCCTAAAAAGCCTGCCCGTGAAGCTCCACCACAGCCACTGCGGCTCGCTTTGACCTATAACACCCCTTGTGCTTTTGTGAAATCTTAGCCAGAGCACCATATCCTTTACGCTGTCTGAAAGAATTTTTCTGTCAATGCCCTTGCTGTCATACAGTGCCTCGGTAAATTTAAGGCCGGACAAATACACCGCTGTCCAAAACATATTATTTGAAAATTTGCACACTCGCTCCGGAATATCCCCCGCAACATCCTCAAACACTTTTCTTTCTGTAAAAATCCCATGTACAGCTCTTTTAGCATACTCCCTCAGCTCATCATCGCCGAGAATAGCCTCAAACACTTTCCATACTGCGTTTATTTCCTCATCTGTAAATGAGAAATATTTGTTTAATTCAATAAGCTGGATTTTTTCTGACAGAATCATTTTCTACCTCTTTCTGTGAACGGTTAAGCAGCAAAAATGCCGCTATGCAAATAACTACTGAAATAACCGAGCCGAAC
>CALXSX010000108.1 GCA_944391265.1 uncultured Clostridia bacterium
ACACACTGAAAATAAATGATTTTTCGTGCGGTATAACTCTGCGTGAAGGTTTAACCGAGATACTCGACAACCAGTCAACCGATGTTACACATATGTACTGGAAAGACGGTATAATGAAGACACGCCCGGCAAGTGATTTTAAATATCAAATACCACACGATGGATTTAAGCCTACATCAGCAGGGCAAAACTTCACCGAGACAAAAGTGGAAAACGCTACAATAATAATGACTGGCGAGTTATACAGAATGGTATCAAGGCACGATTATTATCTTAAAAGTATGGACGGTCACGAATGGCACAGTGAAGTTTCGCATTTGTCTTTTGCTTGGGTAAACGGCATAGAATATGAAGCACTTCCGACAATAACAAGCGAAACTGGAACAACATTCACAAATTATTTTGTTGTTCAGCATAAAAAGGATATTTTCTGTTTCTGCAAGACAAGCGACAACGAGGGAGTTATTTATAAACTTGGTACGGATACTTGGGCGAAAGTCAACGAAGATGAAATGTATGTCCCTGTAGTTTTAACTCACGCAAAGCCGCAAGACAATTTTATGCCGTCTGTTGAAACGCTTATAGCTGACGGTGCTGTTATGCTTGAAGGATTTAACTTGTTATCAGGAACATATAAAATGATATGGTCTACCGTGAATAAAAGATTGCTGGGTACTTGGGGGCAAGACCCTGATACCCATTTAATGAGAGGATACGCGCTTTTATATCCGATTAACGGAGAACAATATGCAGGAAAAAAGGTTGTTGCAAAAATAACGAGTAAAAGTGGCACGGTATACACTCACGAAGTAACGCTGACCGGTGACCCATTAGCACAAGAAACAATAAACAGGGGTGACGACGTTTATTTGAGAGTTGCTGGCAGAATGATTACTTTTAGTTCGGACGCAAGCCATAGCAACCCCGCAACGGTTTCGGAAGAAGATTATGTAGAAGATAATATGGAAATAATAGCGCCATACATAATAACAGAAAAAGAAACAAAAAAGGTTTTCGATATGACACAGTCCGAATGGTTCGGTGGCGATGCTCTCGGAATAAGCGGCGGAACACGGTTATTTCTATGCGGAAACATAAACGTTGACGAAAAAAGCCTTGTTTTGTGGTCCGGTCTCGATAATCCGCTTTACTTCCCTGAAAACTGTTATGCATATGTCGGAAACTCTAATCAGGCGGTAACAGGGTTCGGCAGACAGAATGATACTCTTGTTATCTTCAAAGAGCGTGAAACGTATTATACACAGTATATGCAGAATACCAACATAACCGCAGAAGACCTTATAAATCAAAATATTGTAGACTATGCCGCTTCAAGTGTTTATTTTCCTATGGTACAGCTTCACCCGAATATCGGTTGTGATTTGCCTGATACTATACAACTATGCCGTAACCGTCTTGTGTGGGCAAGCACTACTGGAAAAGTATATACGCTTATGGCGCAAAACCAATACAGCGAGCGTAATATATACGAATTGTCGGGAATGATAGAAAACAAACTCATTAAGGAAAGTTTATTAAATTCCTGCGCTTGTGATTGGAACGGATATTATCTTTTGTTTGCTGGAAATTCCGTTTACGCTATGGATTACGAAAGTTACGGTTATGTATACGCTTCATCATACAATAAGACAGAGGACGCAAACATTAAAATACCGTGGTGGTATTGGACTTTGAATAATAATGTTTCATCTGCTTTTACCGTGGATAATGATGTTGTATTATGCACTCTGAATGGCGTAGGAGTGTCCGAAGATATATCACAGTATTTTTATCTATTCGATGAAGAAAAAGCAAAGGACACCGATAATACGGACGAATACGATATATTAAGCAGTTTTACATCAAAGCTGTTTGATTTCAACGAACCTAACAAGCGAAAGAATATCGACTGTATAAATATTTCTTTTGGAAATAATGACGGTGAACCGATAACAGTTGTAGTTACTTCTGATAGCGGAGAAGACGAACAAACAATATCACTTGACAGCGGAGAAGATGATAACCGACTTTCGGGATATATTACAAGTAAAGCGATATATCCTATACTTCCGCAAATATGCAGACTTGCGGTAACTATAAAATGCTCCGGACATCTTGCGGTTGACGGAATGAGCATAAAGTACAGAGTAACAGGGGGAATACGTTAGTGGCAACCATTGTGTATGATGATTACTTAACATCTGCAAATAAATACCTTGACCCACAAAAACAGCAGGCAATTAAAGACTTGAACGCTTTATATCAAAGTCAGGCTAATACTGTAACATCACAGTATGATACAGAAGTCGGAAAAGCGAATACAGCTTATGAAGACCAATACAGGGAAAACGCTGTGCAGAAACTGATAAACGAAAGACAAGTCGCTGAAAATATGGCTAACCTTGGCTTAACCGATAGCGGATTGAATAGAACACAGCAGACCGCCGTACAGCTTTCATATGCTAATCAAAAGGGCGCTATTGATAGAGCAAAACAAGCACAGATTGACGCGCTTAATCAGCAGAAAGCGCAGAACCTTGCTACAATAGAACAGAATAGGCTTGCGGGGCAGAATGAAATAAATCAGTATTATGCTGACCTTGCCGCACAAAATGCTACTTCCGCATATAATACCGCTCTTGAACAGGATAGACAGTACAGAGAAGCGCAGTTACAAGCAGACCTTGAATTGAGAAAAAAAGCATTAGAATATGAAGCCGAGCAACAGCAAGCAAATAATTATATTTTGCAGACAAGTGGCGGACTATTACGCAGAGATTTTCAGGGCTCTTTGAAAGATAATAACGTTGATGTAATTTATAATATTGACGGAACTACAACATATGTTGATAACAATTCTGGGAAGAAAACAACACTTAGTTCAAATATAAATCCGTATACTGGAACAATAAATAAAGATACTGAAAACGGAGTATTTTCAAACGGTTATCAGCCTAATAACGTAAACGGAAGCAAACTTTCAAAAGTAGAAGGCGCTGTCATTGAAATAAACGGTAATAATCAAAGCGTGTGGAAAGCGGGCAGTAAATATTATTTTTGGAGCGGAAAAGATAATAAATATTATCAGCTTACAAATAACGAGTTGAAACAACTTGGTATTAAGTGAGGTGTGAATTATGTCTGAAAGATTTAAGGTTGTTCAAAAAGCTGGACAGTCTAATACACAAACATCAGAAAAAACAAATAGGTTTAATGTTGTTCAGAAAGCCACACAAAGCGATGTTCCGTCTGTTAAAGCTTCTGCTTTTGATAACATTACTCAAATAGGACGCGATTATTTTAAAAATCAGCAACAGCAGGAGCAGTTAAGAACGCAAATACCGTCTGTGTATTATGACGAAGAATACGTCAAACGCAAAAACAATCCTGAATTGTTTGCTGATGAATACGCAAGAGAAGCAACCAAAGGGGACGGATACGAAAACTTATCATTCGGTGAACTTGAAAACTTATATAATGAGGAAACAAAAAAATACGAGGGCGGAGAAACTGACACAGGATATAACTACGGATATAAGGGAAATGTTGTAACTCGTGCACTTGATTTTATAGGCAATCAAGAAAAATACAAAGCTGAAGAAAATCTCCGAAACAAATACGAAAATTTAAAGCGAGCGTATGAAAATCGTAAAGCGGCTTACACAGATTATATGACAAGTCAAAAATACGGTACTAAAAGCGCCGATGAAGCCATTGCAAAGCTAAAAGAGCAAAAGAAATCCGCAAGCGATGAAGAAAAGAAAAAGATAGATGATGAAATAAAAAATATACGTTCTGGACTTTATGGTGAGAGCAATGCTTTAGATTATGCGGTCAACGCCATTAAATCAGGTGCAAATACTGCCGCATATCAAACAGCTGCGCTTTTCGATGTTACATTAGGCAATATTTCAAAGGCTCTTGGATTTGAAGACAATATCTTTTCTCAAACAAGAAAAGATTGGGAAAACCGAATGAACAAAAGCACTGAAGAATATCAAAAATCAGGAGCGTATTTAGGAGATGAAAATGTAATCGCCGGACAACTGTTGCAGGGAGCAACAGCGGCGCTTCCTGACGCAATTATGGCTATTGCAACAGGCGGTGCAAGCACTGCTTCTACGCTTGGCGTAAGTTCGACTGGGTTAGTGTCAAGTATGCGCGCTTCAATATCCACAATGGCAAAAAATCCTTTTTACTGGACATCTTTCGGAAAAGAATTAGGCAGCGACTATTACGAAGCACTTGATAAAGGTGCAAGTGAGGGCGAGGCTATGTCTTATGCTCTTATAGCCGCTACGTTAAATTCCATTGTAGAAGTCGGAGGGACTACCGGTGCCGGTGGTATACAAACACTTCCCGAAGCGTTAAGAAACGCTAAAGGCTCTAAATCCGCTATATGGGAATGGGTAAAATCTGCGTTTGATGAAGGAAAAGAAGAAGCCGTACAAGGAGTAATAAGCGGTTTAACCGAAAAGATAATATATGACCAAAGCAAAGAAGTGTTTTCACTTGAAAACGAAGACGCAATAATAAATCCGCAAAGAATGGCAAGCGAATTTGCATTAGGAGCTGCTGTTGGTGGAATACTTGGCGGAGGTCAAATGGCATTCAATAATATTGTAAACGCTTCTACCTCAAGCGATTATAAAAAAATCGGTAAATTTGTCAAAAACAATTACGATATACAGGGAATAATCGATTACGGTAAAACTTCAATAGACGCTAATATAAGGGCTATGGCTCAAACTGCGACACCTAAAAATATAAGTGATACCACAGCAGGTGAACTATACGCATACGTTGCAAGAGATATAAATTCGGCAATAAATAGCCCTGAAAGCATTGAGGTAGTAAATCAAAATTATTCTGATATAATCAACCAAACAAATACCGAACTTATTTCCGGAACTGCTTCTTCTCAATACATACAGAGACTTATGGATATGGGGATTGACAGTCAATACGCTGAAACTATGATGAATAACACAATTCCCGAACAACCCGAAGCGCAAACCATTCAGCAAGAGGAAATGCAGATTGAAGAACCGTCTGGAGTGCAGACCGATATTATTTCTCTTACGGAAGATAATAGACAACGCAAACATTTGAATAAAGCCACACAGGACCGTGTGAAAGAAATT
>CALXSX010000109.1 GCA_944391265.1 uncultured Clostridia bacterium
AGGTAAAAATGCTTGAACTTCAGAATAAAAAAAGAATGCTTGCCGACGAAGTTATAACGACTGAATCTGCGGCTCCCGGGGCGCTTACGCCTGAGGAATTAGTGTCGCTGTTTGAGTGAAAAATCACGCAATTTGTCGATTATATATTGTTTTAAACAAAACGCATACTCGTACAAAGCTTATAAGGTGAAAACAATACAAAGTTTGATTTTTATCTTGACTTTGATTTTGTTCTATGTTAAAATTATACAATAATGATTCTATGCATTAAATACATTTTTAAGGAGATGACATTATGGAGATGGCTATGAACATTACGACAAATATAAGGGCAATCGAGGCTATAAAGAGCGGCATTTTAAATGAGGTTGCAAAGCTTTATACCGAGCTTGCCGATTTTGAAGACACAGAAATTTACGAAAACGTATCAGGCAGCATTGCAACGATAATTGCAATGGATTACATTCTTGCGCGAAGACTTGGGCTTGAATTCGGAGATATCGACAAAAAAATATCTGAGCTCACTTCAATCGCGGAAGAAAACGGACATGAACTTGAAAAGGCTTTTTGCGATATGTCAGAACTCAGATCACATATCGGTGTCCGTGTGCCGAGATAAAAAATTGATTCATTTATAGGAAAAAGCTTGCTTTTCTGAATTTTAGGAGGAGCCATGAAAAAAAATTACGGCAGGACGATAAATATCCTTCTCGCCTTGACATTTTTGGGAGCAATATTCATTATCGCAGCGGGCATTTTGCAAATTGCGTCAGAGAGAATAACGGGAATAGCCGAGATACTGGCCGGCGCCGTAATTATGGCGGTTAACACGGCTTTGTTTTTGAGGAGAAACCGCGATGAAAAAGAGTATATGAATATTATTTCCGGAGACAGTAAGGTTTCTTCGAGTGATGTCATCGGAAGCTTTCCGCTCCCGATTTGTATACTCCACATAGCCGGAGACATAGTTTTTTATAACAAGAAAATGAGTGATATGCTTAAAGTGAACGACCTGTACGGCATGAGACTGGAAAAGGTTATGCCGTCTATCAAATGGGGAACTGTCATACAGTCGGGCAGCATTAACTTCACTACGGAGCATAACGGGAAATATTATAATGTTTTCGGTGAGATTGTTTCCTCGGCTGACAAGAGCGAGGAGGATACAGATAAATATACGGTATATCTTTATTTTATTGATAAGACAAGAGAAGTAGAGATAACAAGAAAATATCTTGATGAAAGATACGATGTCGCCATTATAAGTATCGATAACTACGACTATCTTTTGCAGCGAACCGAGGATGCCGAGGTTCAGCAGATAATATATCAGATAAACCAGTTTATAAATGCGTGGATAAAGGAGTCCTGCGGCGTTCTGAAAAAGATAGACAGAGACAGGTATTTTGCGCTGTTTGAGCACAGGTACCTTGATAAATATATAGAAAAGCGCTTCGATCTTCTCACACGGGTAAGGGAGCTTAGTGAAAAAGTCAATATTCCGGTGAGTTTGACGATCGGTATAGGCACCGGGGGCACGATAACCGAAAACGAAGCCGGTGCGCGCTACGCTTACGATCTTGCCATAGGCAGAGGCGGTGACATGGTTGCCGTTAAAGAGCCTGCACAGTACAGGTTTTATGCAAGCAAAACAAAAGAGTATGATAAGAGTACCAAGGCTAAGGCAAGAGCTACTGCAATCGCTATTAAAAACTTTATCAAGAGCGTTGATAAGGTCGTTATCATGGGTCATATCGGAATGGATTTTGACTGCTTCGGAGCTGCGATGGGGATACAGAGGGCAGTAAGAGAAAATAATGTAAAGCCGTATATTTTGTGTGATAACATTGCTGCGGTCGAAAAAATGTATAACAGAATAAAGCAGATCCCCGAATACGAGGGTATGCTTATAAACAAGGAAAAGGCAATTGACATAACAGATGTAAACACGCTTGTATTTGTGCTTGATACTCATAGACCGTCGCTTATACCTGCACTGGAGCTGTTTAAGCAGACAGATAAAATCGTTCTTATAGATCATCACAGGCGTTCTACAGATTTTATAAGTCCCGTTTCGCTGACACATCATGAACCGTATGCATCATCGACTTGTGAAATGGTAACAGAGCTTTTGCAATTTATGAACGAAGGCGAGCACCTTACTCAGATAGAGGCTCAGTGCCTGTATATGGGAATACTGATGGATACAAAGAATTTCATCGTTAAAACAGGTGTGAGGACATTTGAGGCGGCGTCCTATCTGAGACGTCATGGGCTTGACACCGTCGCTGTAAAACAGATGTTTACGGTTGATAAAGAGGCGTATGACGAGAAGGCGAACATAGTTTCCGGAATGGAACGGGTTTATGATAATGTCGGTATAGCTGTTTGCAGGGAGCAGTACAGTAATATTCGCGTAATTGCTTCGCAGGCGGCAGACGATATGTTAAACATTGAAAAAATTGAGGCTTCATTTGTTATTTATCAGACGGACAATTCGGTTTCCATAAGCGGCAGATCGCTCGGCATCATAAATGTTCAGGAAATACTTGAGCAGCTTGGCGGCGGCGGACATCTGACTGTAGCAGGAGCGCAGCTTAAGAACAAAACCATCGAACAGGTGAAGCAGGAGCTTATAGAAGCGGTGGGGAATTATCTCACCAGTGCAGAAGAAAGGGGCAGCGAAAAATGAAGGTTATATTGACCGCTGATGTAAAAGGTCAGGGTAAGAAAGGCGAGCTTGTAGACGTTTCCGACGGATACGGTAGGAACTACCTTTTGCCGCGCGGTTTGGCAAAGCTTGCAACAAAGGAAAATCTTAATGTTATGGAAGGTCAGGCTGCAAGCGCTGAATACAGACGTCAGAAAGCTGTTGAAGAAGCTCAGGCAATTGCAGACAGCATGAAGGATATAACGGTTGAGCTTAAGGCAAAAGCCGGAGAGAACGGAAAGCTGTTTGGTTCTATCACTGCAAAGGACGTTTCGGAAGAGCTTAAAATGCAGCATCATATCAAAATCGATAAAAAGAAATTTGTTTTGCCGGATGGAATAAAGTCACTGGGAATGGTTACCGTTGATGTGAAGATACATCCTGGAGTTGTCGGAAAGCTTAAGGTAAATGTCTCCGCACAGTAATTGCTTGATTTTTT
>CALXSX010000110.1 GCA_944391265.1 uncultured Clostridia bacterium
TTATATTTTCTGCGGTATCTCTGTCCACGTCACCTCCGATCAGCGGAAACACCCACCTCGGGGAAAACTTTGAAAGTCCACAAATCTCAAAATGATACGTCACGCATATCTCATCAGCCGAATATTCTATTTCATAGCCGCTGTATAAAAAGTCAGGATATTTCTCTCTCAGCATTAAATATTTATCCATACCAAACTGCCTTTCACAAACAAGAATAAATTAGATTATATAAAAGCTCACTCCTGATTTTTCTCAGCAGTTTTTTCGGCGTTTTCTATCATCTTCAAGCAAAGCTCGGAATTTATCCGCAGTCCGACATCAGCAGGGTTTACAACAACCCCTGACAGACCGCCGCCCTCAACAAAACCCTTAAGCCTTGAAAAGCTGATAACCTTTACGGCTGATTTTTCCAGCTGCGGCTTAAGCGACGGATAAGCATCCAAAAACCTCTTCATTTCCGCCTCGTCGGTAAACAGCGGTATCCACGACTTCTTTTCAGGATCGGCTATGGTATTTGCGTGGAATCCTTTATCGTCGTCAACACCTGCTACAAGATACTGACTCTGGGAGATAAGTCCAAGCATTACGGCATATGCCTGTTTAGTCTGCTCCTTCTTCCCGAGATTGAGAAGCTGAACATAGCTGAGCATGAAAAAACGTACCCTTCTGTCAGTCACTGTCTTTATTTCGCACTTGTAAAAATCTGATTGCCTTATTTTAAGCGAATTTATCTCCGGATGAAAACGTATAAACTGAACTCCGAGTACAGTCAGCAAAACAAAAATACTTCCAAGGCCTTCTTTCTTTATAGCACGCACCTGAAGAGGTTTTTCCGCTCCATGACCGCAAACAGCACACCACTGACGGGCCCTTTGCTCATCAAAAAACATCAGCGCCTCACCGTCAGCTATAAACGGGTACTCTGTAGCAATAGACGTGTCTGTTATGATGTACATCTGATCAGCATCACGCATTCTCAGCTGTATCTGAGCATATATCGCTGTAACTATAGCCAGCAGTTTCTTCTTCTCTTCGTCTGTTTCCTCTTCGCCTGCAGATGTGTAAAGAAATTCCGCAAGAATGATGAGATTATCTGTTTTTGCAGACATAAAAGCTTCCTTTTCCTGCTCATACGTGTATTTTTCAGGTATTTTTCTTACATCGTATTCGGCTTTCGGGAACATCTCATCCATTGCCGTCTTAACCGCATCGGGAACCTCGGTAGATTTTGCAGGCTTTTCCTGCACAGAGTTTTCGGACTTTTCAGATTTTTTGTCCGGCTTGTTAAACAAGTTATCAAATATCATAATTTCATTGCCTTTCCGAATGTTTTAAAAAGGGTGCAAAAAAACTCATGTTTTTTACACCCTTTGGTTTCATTAAAGGGTAAGGTAAAATTGCGTCCGGATACACGCTTTGGAGTCTTTTCTTATGAAAACCTGAGCATAAATCCATACGCGATTTTATTTAGCCCTTTTTATTATTAACCTTCGACAAGCTTCTTAGTCTCTCTCGCTATCATCAATTCTTCATTTGTCGGAATGACGAGCGTCTTTACAGTTGCATCTTCTGCAGAAATGTCCATGCAGCCTCTGCCCTTGTTCTTTTCCTCATCAATCTTGATTCCCATAAACTCAAGTCCTTTTACTATTGCCGAACGAGTGCGGGAATCGTTTTCACCTACTCCGGCGGTAAATACTATAGCATCAACTCCGCCCATAGCCGCGGCATAGGCGCCTATAAATTTCTTTACTCCGTAGCTGAACATGTCAAGTGCAAGCGCAGCTCTTTCGTTGCCGTTGTCAGCAGCCTGGGTAAGGTCTCTGAAATCACTCGATATGCCTGAAATACCGTATACTCCAGACTCCTTGTTCATCAAAACATTTATTCTCTTTGAATCAAGTCCCTCGTCCATCAAAAACGTAACAACGGCCGGATCCATAGACCCTGTTCTTGTGCCCATGATTGTTCCGTCAAGCGGAGTGAATCCCATAGACGTATCTACTGACTTTCCGCCGTCAACGGCTGTAACAGATGAACCGTTGCCGAGATGACACGTAATAATTTTAAGTTCCTCAGGCTTTTTGCCAAGCATTTTAGCCGCTTCAAGTGAAACATACTTGTGGCTCGTACCGTGGAATCCGTATTTGCGGATTTTCTTCTCCTCATAGCACTTATACGGAAGCCCGTACATAAATGCCTTTTGCGGCATAGTCTGATGAAACGCCGTATCAAATACTCCTGCCTGCTTTATTCCAGGCATTATCTTCTCACAAGCTTCAATTCCGATTATGTTCGGCGGATTGTGAAGCGGCGCGAGCGGTGTGCACATTTCAAGAGCTTCCTTAACTTTTCCGTCTATCAAGCACGAATCAGCAAAATACTCAGCGCCATGAACAACGCGGTGACCTACAGCGCCTATCTCGCTCATGTTCTTTATAACTCCGTATCCGGGATCAACAAGCGCGTCAACAACCAGTTTTATAGCATCAGCATGGCTGTGCATGGGGCTGTCTATTCTCACCTTTTTGCCGCTTGCCATATTTGTATGCTGAAGGTTTGAACCATCTATTCCTATTCTCTCACAAAGTCCCTTTGCCATTACGCTCTCATTGTCCATATCAATGAGCTGATATTTAAGCGATGAGCTTCCGGCATTTATAACAAGAATTTTCACGTTACCTAACTCCTTACTTAAAATCTTTTAATTAGTCTGCGCCTGAACTGCCGTGATAGCGATAACTCCTGCAATATCCTCCGCAACGCAACCCCTTGACAGGTCGTTAACCGGCTTTGCAATTCCCTGAAGCACAGGTCCGTACGCTTCCGCCTTAGCAAGTCTCTGAGCTATTTTATAGCCGATATTTCCTGCGTTCAGGTCAGGGAAAACGAGCACGTTTGCAGATCCTGCAACGTCTGAGCCCGGAGCCTTCTGCTTTGCAACCGTATCAACTACGGCCGCATCAAACTGAAGCTCTCCGTCAATAAGCAGATCCGGACGCTTTTCCTTTGCAAGTCTTGTAGCTTCAACCATTTTATCTACCAAAGGATTTTTTGCACTGCCGTATGTAGAGTATGAAAGCATAGCGATCTTCGGCTGTGCCTGTATGAGAGTCTCAAAGCTCTTTGCAGACGATATAGCTATCTCAGATACCTGATCTGCGTCCGGGTTTTCATTAAGGCCGCTGTCTGCGAAAATGAATGTGCCTTTTTCGCCGTACTCACAGTCAGGAACGACAATTATGAAGAACGCAGAAACAAGCTTTGTTCCGGGTGCCGTCTTAAGAATCTGAAGCGCCGGACGAATAACATTGGCAGACGAGTTTACAGCTCCGGCAACCATTCCGTCAGCATCTCCCATTTTAACCATCATACAGCCGAAATAAAGCGGATTTTTAAGAGTTTCGACAGCCGCATCAGGAGTCATGCCCTTATTCTTTCTCAGCTCATAAAACTCATTTGCATAATACTCAGCCTTATCGGAAGACATCGGATCGATTATTTGTATACCATCTATGTCAAGTGATTCACCCGCTGCAAGCTCCCTGATCTTGTCGGCATTTCCGAGAAGTATCACCTTTGCGTAGCCATCTTTTTTTACGATCGCTGCCGCACGGATCGTCCTTATCTCTTCACCCTCGCCGAGAACGATTGTTTTAATATCCTGCTTAGCTCTTACCTTTAAGCCCTCAATAAATGTACTCATTTGTGATTCCCCTCTTTGAATATAGTTAGTCTGATTTTCCTGAATCATACAGTATAATTATAATACTTTTCCCGTGCATTTTCAAGACTTATTTATCAATTTTATGAAAAAAAAAACAAAATAGACGAAAAGTGCAAAAAAGCACTTGAAATTATAGGAAAATCATAGTATAATGACAATGTTATGGATATTCCAAATAAAAAATAAAGGAGGAAAGTATCGATATATTTTTTTAATATATCATACAAGGTTATTATGTCATTTTTCAACACAATCGTGTTAGCCGCAGATACGGCTCAGACAGCCGCAGAAACTGCTCAGACGACGGGGACAGCTCAAACTGCCGGAACCGCAGCAACTATAATGAGTTTTCTGCCGCTCATACTCATTTTTGTTGTCATGTACCTTATAATGATAAGGCCTCAGAAGAAAAAAGAAAAGGCGCTCAAGGAAAAAATTTCTAAAATGAAAGTCGGAGATAAGGCAGTGTCAATCGGCGGAATAGTAGGAAAGATAAGCAAGATTAAAGACGATTTCGTTATTCTTGAAACAGGCAATATCGGAACGCCTGACGAGAAATCTTTCATAAAGCTTGAAAAGAGCGCTATCAAAGATATAACAGTAAAAGTTGAAAACTAATTCCGTTTATACGGAGAATATAGGAAATAAAGGCAGGCAGTGTAAAAATCCAGATTTTTACACTGCCTGCCTTTTATGATATATAATCGTTATTTTCACAGACTCAGCTATCGCTGATACAGTTTTGTTATCTCATTTATTCTCTGGGAAAGACCTTTCGTAAGGCACCCCTTCTTCATTCTCCACTGCCAATTGTTTTCACTGGTGGACGGTATATTCATTCTCGCTTCAGAGCCAAGTGCAAGATAGTCCTGCATCTGAATTATAACCGTATCACTCACCGAGGCAAATGCCGCCATTATGAACTCCCACGCAAAATCCGCATCGTTTTTGCTGTAGAGCCTGAGATATTTTCTGCATCTGCTGAGCGTTTTTCTGTCAAGTCCCCTCTTCCAGCCGATAATCGTATCGTTATCGTGCGTTCCGGCGTAAACAACCGAATTCCTGATGTGGTTATGTGGCAGGTAATCACTCGGTTCATCGCTGTCAAAAGCAAATTCAAGAACCTTCATTCCCGGGAATTTCGTGTATGACAGCAGCTCCTTCACAGACGGTGTCAGTGTGCCGAGGTCCTCCGCTATTATCGGCAGCTCGCCGAGCAGACACTTCATAGCGTCAAAGAACTCAGCGCCGGGGCCCTTTTCCCAGCGCCCGTATTCTGCGGTTTCGTCCCCGTATGGTATTGCATAATATTCATCAAAGCCCCTGAAATGGTCTATACGAACAAAATCAAACCAATTAAATGACGCCCGAAGCCGCTGTGCCCACCAGTCCCAGCCAGTCTCCCTGTGCCGCTGCCAGTTGTAGACAGGATTGCCCCAAAGCTGACCTGTAGCTGAAAATGCATCTGGAGGACATCCTGCAACCGCATTGGGACACAGCTCACTGTCAAGATCGAACAAATCAGTATAAACCCATACATCGGCGCTGTCATATGCGACGTAAATCGGTATGTCTCCTATTATGCTTATCCCCTTTGAATTAGCATATTCCTTAAGTGCAGAAAACTGCTTTGAAAACTCATACTGCAAAAACTCCCAGAACACAACATCGTCCCCATGTTCAGTCTTAAACTGCCACAGTGTGTGCGGATCGCGCTTTTTCAGACCGTCCTCCCACTCATGCCACGGCTTGCCGTCAAAGCACTCCTTAATTGACATGAACAAGCCATAGTTTGATATCCACTTGTCATTTTTTGAAAGGAACATCTCAAAATCGCTCGGAATGTCACTTTTAAACCTCGAGAAAGCTTTTCGTAAAACCGCAAACCGTTTTTCGTACAGTATTCCGTAGTCAACTGCATCCTTTGTTTTACTCCATACAATGCTTTTGTATTCCTCTTCCTCAAGCAATCCGTCTTTTTTAAGAATGTCAAGGTCAATAAAATACGTGTTGCCGGCAAATGTTGAAAACGACTGGTACGGCGAATCTCCGAAGCTTGTCGGGCACACCGGAAGGATCTGCCAATAGTGCTGGCCGCAGTCAGAAAGAAAATCGACAAATTTATACGCTTCCTCTCCAAGTGTACCTATACCGTAATCCGATGGGAGCGATGAAATATGCAACAATATACCGCTTGCTCTCATAAAAACTTTCCTTCCGCAGCAAAAAATCAATCTTTTTTTACACCGTAAACACTGTTATAGTTCTTAATGCAGTTTCTTACTATTTTAGTGGCTGTCTCGCAGCCCTTCACCTCGTCTACCGCGGTCGATTTACCCTCAAGCTGCTTGTAGACGGAAAAGAAGTGCCGCATTTCATCAAACAGATGTTTCGGGAGATCTGTTATGTCCTTGTACGTATTGTAGTTGGGATCTCCAAACGGTATAGCTATAATTTTCTCATCGTTTTTCCCGTTGTCTATCATGTTGATTACTCCGATTGGATAACAGCGCACGAGCACGAGCGGGTCTATCTCCTCGTTCGTGAGTACAAGCACATCGAGCGGATCGCCGTCATCTGCAAGCGTCCGCGGTATAAACCCATAATTTGCGGGGTAGTGCGTTGAAGTGTACAATACCCTGTCAAGTATGATAAACCCTGTTTTTTTATCCAGCTCATACTTCTTCTTGCTTCCTCTTTTTATTTCAATGACAGCAAGAAAATCCTCCGGCCTTATACGTTCGCTGTCAACGTCGTGCCAAATATTCATAAACTGCCTCCCGCATTTTTTGTTAAAGCATTGCCTTCAGTCTTTCATCAATAGCCCTCATTAAGCCTTCGGTATCAACCTTTTCCTTTTTCTCAAGCGTTGACATTGCATAAAGGTCACCGGTCATCACACCGTCCTCTATAGTTGCTATGGTTGATTTCTCAAGGCAGTCCGCAAAGTGCACAAGCTCAGGCAATTCGTCAAGCTCGCCCCTTTTCCTGAGCGCGCCGGACCATGCAAATATCGTTGCAACCGAATTTGTAGAAGTCGTCTCACCCTTCAGATGCTTGTAGTAGTGACGCTGTACAGTACCGTGTGCCGCCTCATATTCATATGTTCCGTCAGGAGAAACGAGCACTGATGTCATCATAGCAAGCGAGCCATATGCCGTTGCAACCATATCGCTCATTACGTCTCCGTCATAATTCTTGCACGCCCAAATATATCCGCCCTCAGAGCGTATAACTCTCGCTACGGCATCATCGATAAGCGTATAGAAATATTCTATGCCGGCAGCTTCAAACTTTTCCTTGTACTCGGAATCAAATATCTCCTGGAAAATGTCCTTAAACCTGTGGTCATATTTTTTAGATATTGTATCCTTTGTTGCAAACCATATATCCTGCCCGAGGTCAAGAGCATAGTTAAAGCACGCTCTCGCAAACGACGCTATCGACTCATCACGGTTATGTATACCCTGAATTATGCCGCTGCCTTTGAACTCGTGTATCGTCTCACGCGTAACGTTTCCGTCCTTGTCCGTGTACACAAGCTCAGCCTTGCCGCATGCCGGCACCTGCATTTCAACGTTCTTGTAAATATCGCCATAAGCGTGACGGGC